>DRHN01000087.1 GCA_011049595.1 Spirochaetota bacterium
ATATGTATAGGAACATCGAAAAAAGGATGAGTATTACACTTTCGACGATTTCCCTCCATTCCAGATGTATTTCGGGAACAGAAATCCTGTCCCGGAAGTATGTGATTTTCATCCTCGGAGAAAAGCCTTCTTTTTTGACCATTTTCACAAAAGTTCTTATCCCTTCTTTGACCCTTAAAAACACCTTCTCTTAACCGGAAAAGCTTTTCTGAATAAAAATTATAATGTAAAAACCAGGAATATCGGAAAAAAAAGTAATAAATTTCGCTTCATTTTGAGACAAAAGGCAAAAGAGCGATCATCCTCGCCCTCATTATTGCCCTTGAAATTACCCTTTGATGTTTCGCACAGGTCCCGGTAATTCTCCTTGGAAGCATCTTGCCCCTATCGGTGACAAATTTTCTCAGCATATTGATATCTTTATAATCAACAGTTTTGAGCTTTTGCACACATAATTTGCAGACCTTTTTTCTAAAATAAGTCCTTCCCTGTCGATAATTCCCCCCCGGTCCGCCCTGAGTTCTTGGCCTGTTCTGGTTATACCCCGTTCTATTGTAAACCGTTTTCTGTTCTTTTCTTTCAGCGGGCTTCTCCGGTTTTTCTTCAACTTTTACATCTTCGATAATTTCACCTGCTTCCTCTGTTTTAACATCTTCTTCCATTTGATCGTACCCCTTATTATTTATAAAGAAAATAATTAGTTCTTGGTGTTACCTCCGGGCTTGCCGACTTAGTCGTGAACGAAGTTGTCACCAGGAACTATTTACAATCCACGGACGCGCGGAACAGCTTAAAACGGTATTTCATCATCATCGAGCTCTGATAAATACGGGTCTTTTTTAGATACATCCCCTGCTTCCCCTCTGTTTTTATTCTCAACCACCGGGGATGATTCACCGGTAAAAGAACCTCCCGCGTCACCCATACCCGCCCCCTGATCAGGAGCCTGAAACCTGTCCGGCCCCTGTTTTGACTGGCCCAAAAATTGCACTGTATTCGCAACGATCTCTACGTTACTTCTCTTTGTGCCGTCGGTTGCTGTCCATCTACTTTGCTGAAGCCTTCCATCGATCCCAACCTGCTTCCCCTTGTTCAAGTATTCTTTACAAATTTCAGCAGTTTTATTCCAGGCGACAATGTTAAAAAAACTTGTAGACTCTTCCTGATTTTCCCCCTTTGAACCGGAAGATCTGTTGACAGCAATCGAAAACTTGCAGACTGCCGCACCCGACTGTGTGTATGTAAGCTCAGGATCTCTTGTAAGCCTTCCAATTAACACAACATGGTTTATGTCCCAGCTCATACTTGACCCCTTTTTGTAATACGTAATAAGATTATTTCAATTGCTCCGATTATACAATCCTTTTACCGCGCCGGGTGTCCAGTGATAAGTCACCGGAAATCCGGCAGAAAAGAATCGCAAAATAAGTTGTTTTATGAAAACGAGAGCTTTATTTACGGACCTTCATAAATCGGATCACAAGGGGGTTGAGTTTTAAATCCTTCTCAAACTCCTGCAGCTTGGGGAGATCTTCGGTTTCGATCACAGTCAGGTAATAAAAACCATCGGTCTTTTTATCTATTTCATACGCGAGCCGTCTTTTCCCCATCTCTTCTTCTTTGATCAGGCGCACACCGATTTTTTCATAGGCTGATTTGAGTTCTTCGATAGTTTTTACCCAGTTCTCTTCCTGCGGGTCAAGGATATAAAGATATTCGTATTGTCGCAATACAACCCTCCTCTGGTCTATCAGTCCACCTGATATTTTTCAAATAGTGGACAGAAAGGTCTTCCAAAAGGTAATGTAAATATAAACCCACCCCGGGTCAAGCTATATATTTGGTGAACTAATTAGCCTGGGCTCTTTTCAATTCTTCTTGATCAGGGCCACAACCTCGGAATGCTTTGTCCTCGGGAACATGTCGATGAGTGATATCTTTTTTAAAAAATAGCCGTATTTTGTGAAAATTAACATATCCCTCGCAAAAGTCGCAGTATCACACGATGCGTACACGATCACCGCTGGTTCCAGTGACGTTATTTTGTTTATAAGTTTTTCGGTGAGACCGGATCTCGGAGGATCGACAATGATCTTATCGGCAGAGTTTATTAAATCGACCGCTCTGTCAGAATTGGCCCTTAAAAATGATACATTCGGGATATTGTTCCATTTGGCGTTATGCCTGGCACTATTTACCGGGTTCCTGTTGAGCTCTATACCGGTCACAAATTTTACCTTTTTTGCAATACTCAACGAGATCAGACCGGACCCGCAGAACAAGTCAGCGACAATGTCATTGTTTTGAGGATCCAGGTAAGATTCTATTGTATTTACCCATTTTCCCGTTACATAAGTATTGACCTGAAAGAAGTCGTCTATTTTCAATCTGAATTTCAACCCGCCTGCATATTGATAACAGTGTGTATCATCTTTTAAACCCGGGATACCTTTCTGAAAAATAATGTTCCGGGCATTGGATCTGACACGAAATCCTCCCCTGCTGAAAATAATATCGGGACTTATTTTACCTATAAAATTATTTATTGCTGACGAAAGCAGCCGGCAGCCCCCGGGAGGCAAGGGAACGACTTCATGAGATTTCTTATAAAAAAAGCCTATATCACCTTTTCCCCCTACTTTGAACTGAGCATGGTTTCTGTACCCGTACATCTCTGATTTAATTACCCTGTCTATATCCATGTTCATTATTTTAGCGATCCTCGAAAGGTCTTCCATCAGAACATCTACTTTCATTTCAAGTTCATATAGATAGTCCATGTGATCAAAATCACACCCGCCGCACATCCCGAAAACAGGACAGCGGGGATCCCTTCTATAACGAGATGGTGTAATTATTTTTTTTATCCAACCAAAAGACAGTTTCTCGCTTTCGGAACATTCGACATCCAGCACATCACCGGGGACTGAAAGAGGTACAAGGCATACACCGTATTCGGTTCTCGCCAACCCGTAGCCGCCGTGTACTATTTTTTCTATTTTAACTTTCATTTGATTTAAAATAATAATAAATGTATTATTCTTTTGCAAAAAACGCCAGGAAAAACAATATTATGGGCTCACACTCAAAAAACAAAGTCATGGTATTTGATGTTGACGGTGTTATATATAAAAATATCTTTCTGATAAAACTTATCCGGGCAAGAGGGCTAAAGAATTTTTTAAAAATACTTGTCCTGGGAATAAAATACTACACGAACAGGATCACCCTGAACACTCTTCTTATCGAGGGCTACAAACTCGCTGAAAATTTCAGCGTTAACGAGATGCAGAATATCGCAAAAAAAATGAAAAGGGTCAAAAAAATAAAGGAAACTGTACACATACTCCGCGGTGAAGGCTTTTACGTTGCACTTATAAGCGCGGGGATACCTAATTTTATTCTTGAAACTCTTGCCGATGAAATAGGGGCAGACAGTTACACAGGGCTGGATCTCGACATTGAAAATGCATCTGTCAAAACCCGCGATATACAGATAGTCTCAAAGGTCAGGATTGTGGAAGATCTGTTGACAAAATTAAATTTGACCTGGAACGATACGATTTCAATCGGTGACGATCCAAACAATGTTGAACTCTTGAAAATGAGCCAAACCGGGATAGGTTTCAACCCGTCCGAGATCGTAAGGGAAAATTCAGACATAGTCATAGAAAGTAATGATTTATCCGAAATACTTTCTTTTATAATCCCCCCCGAACATTTACCCTCAAAACTGAAAAAAGGAAGATATTTCTGGAAACGTGAACTATTCAGGAAGGGCGTGCACACAATGGGCTGTGTGTTTCCCTTTATTGCCGTGACAAACCGAATGCTGGCAACATATATTTTGACAGGGGCAATAGCAATTTACGTTCTCTCAGAGCTTTTCAGGTACAGGGGATTGTACCTCCCTCTTTTCTCTATTATCACAAAAAAAGCCCGGAGATACACTGAAAAAGAGGGAATTATTATAGGACCGATCCTGCTGGCTCTTGGTATTTTAATATCATTCCGGTTCTTTGATTTCGACGTCTACCTTCCAGCGATCCTTATAGTTTCCATATCTGATTCCCTCTCATCGCTACTGGGTCTAAGATTCGGCAAAACCCGTATATTTAAACTCAAAACCCGCACGGTTGTAGGGTCCGGGGCATTTTTTATTTCATCGCTGGTTATCTTACTGTTAACGGTCCCTGTACAAATAGCTCTGCCGGCAGCTGTCATTGCGACTCTTCTTGAGCTCATTCCGATGTACAATCTCGACAACCTTGTGATAACACCCGTGGTTGCACTGTTTCTGCACTTCGCAGCGGCATTTTTAATATAGAATCCAAATAAGCGGATTTAGTAAAAATCGAGTAGCTTTGAATAAAAGCTACTCCAGGTAGTCTTCCTTTGTTTCAGGAAAGTTGGATACAAAATATCCGGAAGTAAAATAGGCTGTTTCACCGTTATCCGGCGTAAGCCAGATTTTATTTGTTTCCTCATCCCTTTCGGTCATTGTAACCGTTACAGGAGATTTTTCATCATCAAAAAATAATATCGCGGTGTAAAAAATGTTTTCAATACCGGTCTCATCATATTCGCTGCTTCCTCTCTTGACCGGGTCCACCTGCTCATATTCTGCTTCAGCGATTCCCCTGACTATGTTGTCGATCCTGTAATCGCGCTCAAGTTTTTCTTCCATACCCTCAAATTTCCAGCTTTTACCCTCTCTCACAAGATGAAAGCTCTTATCTTCTTTCTCAAGGGTTATTTCTGTTACTTCATCTGCCGTAAAATCAAATATCCGCCTGTCCTTGAGCTCGAACTTGGTTTTCAGTAGACGGGACACGAGGTCTGCCTGAACCTGAAAAATCATGTCGTCAGATGTCCGGGTCGCGTAGAAAAACCGAGCTTCCCCCTCCTCGATCATATCTCCAACCACAAACATAAAATTGGAATCATCTTCTAATTTAAAATTCACCATCACGCGGGGCGCGTTAAGACCGTATCTAATAAAATCTTCTCCTTTTTCCTCTTCAACCGAAACAAAACTGCCCCAGCTCAGAGATCCCGCGTACATTTCAACACGGGCTTTTGAAGCTTTTATCCCCTCCGGTTGAAAGTACCATTCGTCGTTCTCCTTTTCCAGCATAAAGGCTTCAATCATCGACACAAGCGACACGCTGACAACATCCGCGGGGTCAAACCCGGCTATCCTTTTGTCCCGCATATCAAAAAGGCTTCTGTTAAGTGTGCCAAGCAAATCAACCGGGATAGAAAATATCTTATCTTTGCCTAAAACCCTGGCAAAGATCTTTTTACCGTCCAGGCTCTTTACCCCGAACGCTATCCCGTGTTCGGTCTCATCACCCTCATAAAAAAAAGTTATTAAAAACCCGGGGTCTCCAAGACCGTACTCCTCCATTTTGTCAAGATTTTCATATATGACATCTTCCCTCCTGCTGTCTTTTATGCTCCTGATGACCGAGCCGATCGAGTATTTGTCTCCCCCTGTCTCAACAGGAGATAGAATGTTCCACTCGTGCGGCTCCTCTATTTCTTCCCCGCCTCCGGTTTCTTCAAGATCGTCAACCTCTTTTTCAATCCTCTCGAGAATGATAGGCTCACCGCCCTTCGGGGCCAGAGAAAGTTTGACTATCGGAATGTCGGACTGCTCAACGAGCATGGCTTCCTTTTTTTCCACTTCCGCTTTTTCTTTTTTCTTTTTGATCTCAAAGAACCAGTACGCCCCCCCTGCGATCACCAGAACAGCGCCGAGGATCACTGCTTTCCTGAAAAATTTCATGATTTCACTCTCCTCTGTATGTTAATGTAAAGCCCGGCAAAAATCACAAAGAGTGGAATTATGATCATAGAGATAAAGAATGCGATCCTCCCCTGTTTCGCAGTCATTGTGAGGTAGACAGAATCCTGCTGCTTCGGTCTGATGGTAATGAGATCGCCGCGGTCGGACATGTAATTCACAGTGTTAAGGAAGAGATCTTTGTTGCCCTGTGTCTGATACATGGCATTTGTAATAAAATCCGAATCTCCTGCCACAAAAATAAATGCCTCTTCCAACGGTTTTTCCTCCCCATCCTCTTCTGTTTGGGTTTCTTCGGCGACCTCCTCACCCGCATCCGGCTGCCGGCCCAGAGTTATCCTCGAGTAAGCCATTATTCCCACAGGGCCTTTCTCATCTATTCCCTCATTGAACTGGGCCCCTTCGCCTGAAAACAGGCTCTCTAAATCCTTTTCCGCCCAGCTCGCCTCGCCTGTGCTCGCTACTATCCTCGAGAAAATTTGAGTGTCGCCGGTATCTTTTGTGCTCACGCTCCTTGCAAACCGCAGGAAAGTAGCAAGGTCAAAATCCTTTGTTATCGGGTTATAGGTGTAGCTGTTTATTACAGGCATAAAGAAATCCCCCGACAGGACCCGGCTCAACTGATCGATGATCACATCGTTGCCAAGCACAAGACCGTACCGCTCCAAAAACATCGCTATATTGATGAACTGCTCGCCTTTTTCACCGGGGTCGATCAGAAAAATGATCCTTCCGCCTTCCTGCAGATAGTTTTCAACAAGGTCAAGCTCATGGGTCTCGTAATCCATTTTCGGACCTGCAGAAATAAGGACAGCGCTGTCCTCAGGCACCTTTTCCTCTCTCAATAAAAGCAGTTCTTCAATATCATAGTTTTCAGCTTTGATTGCAGCTCTGATTTTATCATATCCATCCTTGCTGTAATCATCGATGGAGTGCTCTCCATGCCCTGTAATAAAATACACTTTTTTGATCTCGATCTTGAGGAGCTTTATGAGGGCGTTCGTCAGGCCCTCTTCATTCTTTGATTTCAAATCTTCGGTCCTGTCCTCATAGCTGACCACGACCTCGCCATACTGCTCAATGCCCATATCCTCAACCATACCCGGGTTGAGATCGGGGTCGATTATCTCAAAATCAAAGTCTTTGTAATGATAACGGTATTCGGTAAAAAGCTCGGTAATACCGGACGCGTCCTGCTGTTTTGAATAAAAGGCATATACTTTTACCGGACCTTCGAGCTTTTCGAGGATCTTTACTGTCTGATCGGAAAGCGAGAACCTTTTGGTCATAGTCAGGTCAAACCGCTTTGTGTGGTTCATCACGACCAGGTACAAAATAACAACAAGCCCCAGCACAACGATCGTAATTATGAAGCTGTTTATACCGGCTTTTACCTTTCGTTTTGTGATCTTTCTGGCAACATCATCAAAAAACCTCACAAAAAAGATCGTTCCGATACCGGCGCCGGCTATGATCGTGATCATTGAAAAAGACGCGAACTTGTCAGTTATATAGTAGTTGAACAAACCGGCAAGTATTAAAAGCGGTGAAACTATATATAGGTATTTTTCGATTTTCTTCGACATATTATCCCCTCCATCTCGTTGAATCGAGTACTCTCACTGTCAAAAAAACAGTCGTAAAAATAAACAGGACATAATAGACAATATCTTTTGTGTCTATTATTCCCCTGGTGAAATTGGAAAGATGGCTTATAATACTCAATTCACCCAGGACCCTGCCTATCTGCCTGCCCGAATTCGGGTCTACCGCCCACCCTAAAAACCAGAAACCCAGTAAAGCCCCGTATGAAACGCTTATCGCCACGATCTGGTTTTCTGTCAGGGCGGATATTAAAATCCCCAGGGACAGGAACGAAAGGGACATCAAAAACAGGCCCAGATAACCTGCAAGCACCGGTCCCCATTCAGCGTGCTTCGCAAACCCGAATGCGATAAAAGGCGACGGTGCAGTAAGCGCAAGCATGCTGAAGATCACGGTAATAGCCGCGAGCCACTTGCCTAAAACTATTTCAAAATCTTTTAAAGGGTAGGTAAACAACAGCTCGATCGTCCCTGTTTTCTTTTCTTCGGCAAACAACCTCATAGAAATCGGGGGGATGACCATCAACAGGATCAAGCTGTTCGAGCTGAACACAGGGGAAAACACACCAAGTATCAGGTCGATCCTCTGCGCGTAATAAGGATTCTGCATCATCTGGTAAGAAAGATTTGAATAATAAGTTAAATTCCTGAAAAACAGAAATCCGAATATTGCCGTAAACACAAACATTACTATATAAGCAATCGGGGTCGTAAAATAAAATCGAAGCTCTTTTTTATAAATTTCAGCGATGTTCCTCATCAGCTATTACCTCCCTCTTCTTCCGTAACCAGTCTGAGAAAAATATCTTCAAGGCTCATGGACCGCGTTTTCATCTCAAGAAGGCCATAGCCGCTTTCTACTATTTTTCTCGCGATCAATGCGCGCAGCTCCTTGTCCTTTTCAACATCAATTATATAAGTAATTCCGGTGCTCTTGACTTTTTCTATCCCTTCCATCTTAGAAAGGCTTTCGACCACCTTATCGGTTGGCCCCTCTACCACCATTTCGATCTGCAGGGATTTTGTCAGACTTTGGCCGATATTTTCGGTACTGTCAACAGCCACGATCTCCCCATCATTGATTATGACCACTTTACTGCAGGTCATCGAGACTTCCGGCAGTATATGCGTTGAAAGCACTACAGTCTTTTCCCCGCCCATGGATTTAATGAGCTCCCGTATCTCATGGATCTGCTTCGGGTCGAGGCCCGAGGTGGGCTCATCCAGGATCAGGACAGGCGGGTCATTTACAAGCGCCTGGGCCAACGCCAGCCGCTGTCTGTAGCCTTTTGAAAGCTCACCGATCCGTCTTCTGGCATAAGTACCCAGCGAACAGGTCTCAATCGTTTTTTCGACACTCTTTTTTACATCGGGTTTGGGCACACCCTTTACCGCGCTGATGAATTTAAGATAATCATAGACCCTCATATCTTTATACATCGACGGGTTTTCAGGCACATAACCGATCCTTTTTTTCACCTCGAGAGGCTCCGAAACGACACTGTGCCCGTCCACAAAGACATTTCCGCCTGTCGGAGGGAAGAACCCGGTTATAACTCTCATCATGGTTGTCTTTCCGGCACCGTTCGGGCCCAGAAACCCGAGTATTTCTCCTTTTCCAACTTCAAAACTGACATCTTTTACCGCGACATTCTGTCCATACATTTTTGTGACTTTGTCGATTTTGATCAATTTTTAAATACCTCCTGAATCTCTTTTATAAACAGCCGGTAAAGAGAGCAGCTATAGCTTCTTCGAGAATCACGAACCTGAATCAATTGGCTTATCGCTCCCTTTTATTTAAAAAACCTCTACTGAAAAAAAGCAGTAGAGGTTTTAGGCATGTCTTAAGTCGTGTAAAGCTGCATCGGACAATCCCTTTTACTCTAACCGGAACCAAATTATATCCTTTATAATATATGTACATTCTCATAATACAGGCAATATGTTTTCACTATTCTCATGCAGGGAGGTAATACGGGTTTGCCTGTGTTTACCTGTTATTCCGGTGTTGTCACCATTTCACCCTTAATTAATCACAAAATCGTTAAAATCAAAATAGTTGAAATTCAAAATAGTTGAAATTCAAAATAATCCCTTGACGAACAGTTTAATAGTTTTATTATGTGTAATAATATGTTTAGAAAAAAATATCTGAAATTAATCTTAATACTTCCATGTTTCCTGGTGCTGATCCAGACAGCCGGAGCTGATTATAAGAAAGAGCGTGAAAAACTTGTACAGGAACATATAGTTAAAGACGGGATAAAAGACCCCGAAGTGATAAAGAGCATGCTCACTGTCCCGAGGGAGGAGTTTGTTCCCGACAATCTGAAAAAGATGGCCTATCTGGACAAGCCTCTTCCAATAGGATACGGGCAGACGATCTCTCAGCCTTACATTGTCGCATTGATGACCGAGCTTCTCAGATTGGACAAGAATGATAAGGTTCTCGAAATAGGGACCGGTTCAGGCTATCAGGCAGCCGTTCTTGGAACTATCGTTGATAATGTATACACTGTTGAGATCATAAAGCCCCTGGGGATAAAGGCGAAAAAACTGTTTAAAAGACTCGGGTATTCAAACATCAGCGCAAAGATAGACGACGGGTACTTTGGATGGGAAGAACATGCTCCCTATGACGCGATCATTGTCACAGCTGCAGCCGACCACATACCGCCGCCCCTCATAAAGCAGCTGAAAAAGGGCGGAAGGATGTGTATCCCGGTAGGCCAGCCTTATTTCGCTCAGGTATTAAAACTTCTGGAAAAGGATGAAGAAGGCAAAATATTTATACATGATATTTTACCTGTGATATTCGTCCCGCTTACAAGGGAAATTCAAAATTAAAAAATATTGCGGGTTCAATTTCATTAATAAGATACTGTTTACCGGCCCTGAACATCTTAAATAGAACCAATAAAAAAGGTAAAATGTAGAATTGTATCTCCCGGCACTATTCTTTACATCCTCCTCTCTTCTTGCCCTTGAGATTTCACTTATGAGAGTATTGAGAGTCGAAGGTTTCGGTAACTTCACTTTTTCCGCGATCGCCCTGGCTCTCACCGGCTTCGGTGCCGGCGGGACTCTGGTATTTTTATTAAAAAAGTATTTTTTAAAAAAAGAACTTTTCGCGTCCCTGTTCGCGCCCGCGGTATTCCTTTTTACATTGGGTCTCGGATATTATATCTCCGGGTATATATCTTTTGACCCTTTACGGTTAGTATGGGACATAAACCAGCTATTTCGCCTGCTTCTCAGGTTTTTTATTTACACAGTTCCCTTTATTGCGGGCTCGACATTCATAGTTCTCGCTTTTTCAATAGAAAAGCCGGGCAAAGTCTATTTTTTCAACATGTCCGGTTCCGCTTTTGGCGTGCTCGTCATACTTGTCAGCATGTACTTTATCGCCCCGGAAAGGATCTTCATCATACCCATGTCTCTTTCCCTTGTCGCCGTTATCCTGCTTTCAATATCCTTAAGGCCGGGCTACAAACGTTTAACAGCACTGGCGGTGCTGACCGCATCGGGCTTTATTTTTTTCATTAATGCCGGCATAAACATCGTTCCCTACAAAGGTATAAAGCTCACCCTGAATCTGCCCGACGCAAAAATCATCGAACAGAAAATAAGCCCGTTCGGCACTCTTGAAGTGGTCAGCAGTAAAATGATCCGCTCGGCCCCAGGTTTGAGCCTTTCCTTCGAAGAGACACTCCCCGAACAGCACGGTCTCTTTCTGGACGGTGACACCTTTTCAGCAATTGACAGGATAAGCAGCCCGGAGTCTCTTGACTACCTTTATTACCAGCCCCAGTCCGCTGTGTATTCTCTTTATAAAGGCCCGGATGTATTTATCATCGGACTTGGCGGCGGGATCGCGGTGGAGAGGGCTTACATTAACAACTCCAGGAGCATCACGGTTACTGAAGACAACCCGCACATTCCAAATTTATTACAAAACAGATTCGCGGATTACAACAACGGCTTTTTTAATAAAAACAACATCACGGTTATAAAAAGCAACGGCCGTGATTTTATAAACAGGACAGACTCACGCTGGGACATCATCGATATATCCGTGACAGACAGTATGGTATCATCGATAGGGGGGATATATTCAACAGAAACGAACTACACTCTTACGGTTGAAGCGTTCCTCGGTTATCTGAGGCATCTTAACACAAACGGCTCGGTTTCCGTTACAGTCGGGTTAAAAAATCCCCCACGGAACCTGCTGAAGCTCGTTAATCTCGCGAAACAGACGCTGATAAAACAGGGGCTTGACCCGGTTGAGCGCATTACAGTCATTCGCGGCTGGTCAACAGGGACAATGATACTGAAAAAAAGGCCTTTCACCCATAATGAGACAGATAAGATCAAAGCCTTCAGCGATCGTATGTTCTTTGACATGGTTTACTATCCCGGTATAAACCCGAGGGAAGCCAACAGGTACAACGTAGTTGAGGGGGCCATTTATTATAAAAGTGTTTCCGGCATTCTGAATGACGACCGGTATGTAAAAGATTATGTTTTTAATTTGGGCCATCCGACTGACAACAGGCCCTATTTTTCCTATTTTCTTAAAATTGCAAAACTTCCGTTTCATCTCAAAGAAATGGGTCACAAATTGATACTGGTAATAGAAGGGGGATACATAATTTTATTCTCCACCTTTGTAACGGCTGTCGTCTATTCTTTTATACTGATCGTTATACCCCTCTTTTTTGCCGGAAATAAAATTAAACCAAAAAAAACAAAGGTCCTGATCTATTTCGGTCTGCTGGGCATATCGTTTATGCTGATCGAAATCGTCCTGATCACAAAGGTCTCAAAATATCTTGCAAACCCGCTGTACTCCAGTTCGGTTATAATAACATCGCTGCTGATATTTTCCGGTACGGGGAGCTATGTTTCAGATATACTGGCAAAAAAAAGAAAAAGGATCACCCCGAAAAATGCCGCCTATTTTTCAATACTGTTTATCGCCGGATATACGCTCATTATTCTCTTTTTCTATGACAGATTTTACGATTCCCTCGCGAATACACCACTTTTCCTCAAGCTGGCCATTTCAATACTGCTGATATTGCCTCTCGGCCTGTGTATGGGGATACCTTTTCCTTCCGGCATCGCCGAGTTAAAAAAAACACCTGACCACTCTATACCATGGGCATGGTCGATCAACGGATATTTTTCAGTTATAGCTTCAACAGGCGCTGTTCTGATATCTACGAACGTTGGGCTTGTTTTGACAGGAGTGATAGCCGCAGCAGGGTACCTGTGCGCACTTCTTGTATTTCCGGAATGATCTTAACTCTAAAACAGCCGCTGGCGCTGCCTCCCGAACTCTGTTTTTTCTGGTCCGGGTTTATTTTCGCTGTTAGCAGTGAGGATCATTAAATACCGTACAAAACATTCGAAGGCAATAGTCAATCAAGCCTGCAGTGTATCAAAGGTCCTTGCTGTATATCCTGTAACGCTTATATTCCTCACTCTCGATCAGGCCGGCAGCCCTGATTATCGGCACGTTGGTTTCCAGCACCCAGGACAGCTCACCGTTGGTGAAATTTAGCTTCTGAGACTCTACCATAGTGCGGTAGTAGAGAAGGGCATCCACACCTTTTCTCCTGTACTCGGGTTTTACACCCATACCCCATAATCTCAAACCTTTAATTTTTTTATACCAGTATAAAAGCTTGAAGATCCCAAAAGGGAACAGCCTTCCGTTCATATGAATAAGAGCTTCGTTTATATTAGGCAGTGTGATCGTGAATCCAACGGGCTCACCGTCAATCTCTGCTATAAGCGCAAGCTCCTTGAGGTATATCTGTTTCATGTTTTTCACAATGTCTTTTAATTCTTCTTCTGAAGGGGGCACAAAACCCCAGTTATCCGCCCAGGCAAGCTTGTATATATCCGTGATGATTTTCGCGTCGCGGTAATAATTTTTAGGGTCAACCTGCCGGATTGTGATATTCCGGGTTTTTTGCACCCTTTCGGCAAGCATGGCCATTCTTTTACCTACCGGTTGGTCAATAGTCAGGCTGAAAGACACAGTGTCCATTGCCTTTTTATAGCCAGCACCTTCAACGAGCGCCGCATAGTAAGGAAGCGCGTGCGCCGTTAAAAGATACGGAGGATATTCAAAGCCCTTTATCAGTATACCGGGCGATATGTTTTCCGTGCTGAAACTGAGAGGGCCGATCACCTGGGTCAATCTCCTCTCTTTAAGCCATGATTCCGCGGTTTTCAACAATTTCCCGGCCGCTTCCGGATCGTCGATACACTCAAAAGACGCAAAGAACCCGGTCTTGCTTTTTTGATATTCATTGTATGCAGTATTTTCAATAGCAACAATACTGCCGACAACTTTTTTACCCCTGTAAGCAAGGTACGATTGAGCATCGCCATGCTTGTAAAAAGGGTCCTTTTTTTTGTTAAACATCTTTTTCAAGTCCATCCTGAGAGGCTCCACATACGCGGGATCATCTTTATAAAGCTTTCCCGGAAGATTAAAAAATTTTCTGAAATCCGCCCCTGTTTTTACCGGTTTAATTTCCAAAGTCTCCATTTATTTATTCCTTTCTTGTAGATTAAAAAAAATGTTATCTTTGAAGAATATTATGAATACTGTTTTTGCGCAAGGATAAAAATTACAAATATGAATAAAAATCAAAAAATACTCGTCACCGGCGCCAATGGATTTATCGGCTCTCATATCCTAAAATACCTGTCTGATAAAAAGGAATATGAGGTGACCGGGCTCGTTCGGAAAACATCCGATCTTTTCAGGCTTGGAGGAAAAAAATACAGGCTTTTATACGCTTCTCTTGATGAGCCTATGGAAGGTATTACAAGAGGCATGGACATAGTCGTTCACACTGCCGCGATCTCCAATATCGTGGGATGCTATAAGGATATTTACAGAGCAAATGTGGACGGGACATTGAAACTGATAAAAGCTTCGGTTAAAAACGGAGTCCGCAGATTTGTGCATTTCAGCTCAACCGTTGTTTACGGCTTTAACGGGAACGTGGACACCACAGAGGACAAAGCTAAAAACCCGTTCAATAATAACTACTGCAAAACGAAAACCTTGACCGAAGAGCGTCTTGAAGATTTTAAAGACCTGATAGAGCTCATCATTTTGAGGCCTTCCTGTGTGTTCGGCCCCATGGACACAAAGTACACGTACCTTCTGTTAAAAAACCTTGAAAACGGCCTCCCGGGATTTATCAAAGGCGGTAAAAGCCTGACATCTCCCTGTTACGTGGACAACCTGGTTTCCGCGGCCCATAGGGCGGTCATCACCGAAAAAGGCCTCGGCGAAGCGTTCAACATTACGGATGGAAATGACATTCCATGGAAGACTTTTCTCGGTATGGCAGCAGGAAGTATCAACAGCAGGCCGCCCCGCATCCCGGTGCCTCCGGGCCCGATATTTGTACTCGCAAAATTTCTCAAGATATTTCACGATATTCTTAAAACAAAAAACCCGCCGGTCATATCACCCTACACGATAGCCATGGCCGCCAAAAACTTCAGTTTCAGCATCGAAAAAGCAAAAAAACTGTTAAATTATCAACCTGTCTGCACAACAGCTGAAGGTATTAAAAAAAGCGCCGTCTGGTACCTTGAGCACAAAACTGCGGTTGGAACAAAATGAAGCGGGTACCAAAAAAATTATCACATTATTTTTATTAAAATGGAAAGTCGTATTATTTCTAACTCTCTTAAAATTTAATTTGAAGTGCTATAGTTTATAAAAAGTGTCCCCTAACCAACTCAATTATCATTTGTCAACTTCGAAAAAACTGATTTTTTTTCGGAAAACCTTAGAGGTTGTCACTATTTATTGATTAAAGTCAATTATTGTATTTATCGATGGAAATTTGAGGAGATATACTGAAAATTAATCTGCAAATAGGTTTGAAAAGCAAATAACAAATTGTGCAATATAACACATGAAAGAAACCCCTACTAATACGCCTTTAACAGTATTTCCATGAGGTTTTCAAATGAGGCTTTTCTCGGAATTGAATTGATATCCTCAAAACGTATCGCGACTTCCGCTGCTTCAGCAAGGTCGTCCTTTTCAAGCCCGAGCTGTCCGATCTTGTGTTTCAGCTCCACGCCCAGGCTGTCTCTGAACTCCCTGAAGCCTTCAATGGCCATCGATGCTGCTTCGGTTTCAGGAAGACCGGTCACCTTTTTTCCCATTACCCTGGCAATCTTGGCAAGCCGGGGAGCTGATACCGCAAGGTTGTATTCCATTATATAAGGTATAAGCATGGACGTCACAATTGATTTTGATATCCTGTTCTTCCCGTTCATTCCCATTGACAGGGCAAAACCTATCCCGAACCCTGTTATGATGTTAGCAATCGCCGTAAAAAGACCGGCCGTGCAGAGCTTTTCCCTGATGCTGACATCCATGGGGTTCTTTATGTACTTACCCAGGTTGTAGTAAACAATCTCGATACCGCGTAAAAGCACAGGCTCGACAAGAGGATTCACTTTTAATGAAATGTAGCCTTCAATAGAGAGCGCAAGGATGTCCAGTGCGGTGTACGCGGAAAGCACGGGCTGTATCCCTGCCATAATTGCGGGGTCATCGACAAGGACATCCGTTCGCAGACCATTTAATGAGAGAACTTTATTGACCTGATCAAATGCGTCTGTGATAAATGCGGAATCTGTTAAAGCATACACCTCTCTGAAAGTGGTCGGGATCTCGATG
>DRHN01000088.1 GCA_011049595.1 Spirochaetota bacterium
CTATTTACCAAGGTACCAAAAGAATCGATAGACCATGCTTTCAAGCAGGGTTTGGGGTACTTAAAGTTATATTTCAGGAAGGCAACGCTTCATAGAACAGGTCCTACCGAGAAAGATAAATACAAACAGAGGAAAAAGCTCAAGCGTGATAAGAGGAGGAAGGTTAGGTTTTTAAAACATTTACTGGCAGGCATTAAAGGGGTTAAGGAATGTCCTGATTGTCATAGCTGCCGGATTAAGCTCATCTTCAAGCGAAAGCGCTGGTACAAGGATGAAAAGGGTAAGAAGATACAATCCTATTCGCGGATATATCGGTGTTGGAACCCTGAGTGCAGGACCAAGTATTTTACCAGGCCGCCGGAAGGGGTTGAACTATATGCCCGGGTTCATCGGGAAGTAAAGAAAATGACTTTCAGGTGGATTTTTCACCTGCGGGGCTCTCTGATCCGAGTTCGTGATGAACTCAAGGAACATGGAATTGAAGTAGATTTGACCACGGTTTTAAGATGGCTAAAAAAAGCTGGAGAAGAATGTGTGAATACTTTGAGCCTTTGCAGGCAGGAAGACTGGGAGCAGCCGCTTTGTGTTGATGAGAAGTGGATTAAGGTACGGAGTAAATGGTGCTATGTATTTACTGCCGTAGGAACCATAGTCACTGACCTGCTTGCGGTTGATTTGTTTTTCCACAAAGACAAACAAGCCATGAGAACCTTTCTCTACATGCTTAAAGCCCTTGGTTTCCGTCCAAAATCAATCACTACGGATTTGCTAATGGGTTATGAGGAAGTTGTGATGGAGGTATTTCCGGATTGCATCTATCATCAGTGTGTTATACACGCAGGGCGGGATGCCAAACGGATTGTCAGGACCGCTTTGCCCAATGAGGGAGATGAAGAATGGAATGTGAGACTGACAAAGCGCATCAGGATTTTATTCAAAAGCAAGAAGATCAAACAGATTAAAAAGCGATATTTCAAAATCATGGGATTGAGGGAGCAAGCCCCTGAGTCTGTTTCAGGAGTCTTTGATATGCTGAAGAAGTACTTCCCCAAACTCTGTCAATCGGTTCTACGAAAAGACATCCCTAAAACCACCAATCCGGTCGAGAGGGCGATTGGAGAGTTTGAAGAGCGGTACCATTTGACCAAAGGCTTTACATCATTCTACTATGCACAGTTCTTCATTAAAGCATATCAAATCTACTACCGGCTTAGAAAGATAAGTTTCGGACGCTTCAGGGGTAAAAGCCGCCTGGAGCTAAAAGGCAACCCGCTGGGGAAATTGAGTTTTGCCGATTACCTGACTCCCACCTTCTTTTAATTTTGTCAAGTTTCGAAGCATTAACAAATTTGCAAAGGTCACATTAATCGATCTATGTAATAATAGTAAAATAATATTGACATAAAATAATAAAATGTTAAAATAATTGCATGTCAAACGGCTGCAGCAATGGTTTAAAACATTTTTATAATGAGAAATTTCCGATTAGTACAATTAGTAAATTTGCGGCAATAATTCAATCGGTACGCCTGCGGATAATGGTAATCTCCAGGTTCCGTATATCAGGGGAACGGGGGTGATGCATATGGATGTCTGATAGGTTTCTTAATGACTGGTTTTGCGTGACAAAAAAATAATAAAATTAAGTTAAAAAAAGGAGGTATCACATGCCCAAGTATCTATTTCATGGTTCCTATGTTGGTGAAGGTTTGAAGGGGCTTCTAAAAGAAGGAGGTTCAAAAAGAAGGGAGGCTGTTGAGCAGGCAGTGAACGGGATGGGAGGCAGGCTTGAAGGATTTTATTACGCGTTTGGTGACGATGATGTATACGCCGTGGCGGATCTGCCCGATAATATAAGCTCAGCCGCACTGGCCCTTCTGATAAACGCCAGTGGAGCAGTCAGCATCAAAACAACAGTTCTGCTGACTCCCGAGGAAGTTGATCAAGCTGCCAAAGTGAGCATCGACTACCGTCCACCCGGAAAGTAGCTACCGGGAAGAAGCCAGGTCGATTAATGAGCAAAAAACAGCTTTACTTCCGGGAGTGTCCCTGCCGCTTGCCGGGTTTGCTCTGCTGTTTCTGGTTCCTGAAACAAAGAACTAATCAGATAATTCTGGTTAAACACTTCAAATAAAAAACCCAGTGTTTGGTCATAGTTATCTGATTATTTTTGTTGCTATTAATGTGTATAATAGCTATAATGAACAGGAAATAATTTATTAGGAGAGACTTAATGAGTGAATATGAAGCCTATTGTGTCAAATGCAAAGCCAAACGTATGATGAAAGATGCCCAGGTTGTAACTAATGAAAAGGGACGCCGTTCGGCAAAAGGAGTATGCCCTGAATGCGGAACCAAGATGAATCTTTTTCTTAAATCCGAAAAATAATAATTAACAAGCATAAACTGGATGTAGATATTTATTCGGTTACTAAGACCACGCCGATGCTATGTCTGAAATAACCGATGACGGAAAATAAAATTGGTAACACGGTTAAAATAACCATTATTAATTGTAGATAGGGCATCAGTTATTTATTCAGAGATTATCAAGCATCGGACGGTCAAAAAAATGATGAGGAACTTAGTTTTCGGACAGTTTTTGATATAACACGAAGTAATCACAAGCGAGGTTCTTCACAAGGCGCTGGCTATCCAGGAAAAGGAAAAAATCGAGGATAAAAAGACAAGCTTCGTTTGCAATGAGCTTTGTGAACTCTTTATCGCCGTCGGCTGTTCCGAGGAGTAGGCACCTCTCTCCAGATCTAAATCCCCGTATTTTCATTATTTTATTTATAACTGTGCCTTCTACTCCGTACATGTTCATGGCAACGCTGGTCTCTTCCGGGTCAGAAAGCCTGAGCACAGATGGTTGACCGAACTGTGACTGCATGGTCTCTCTTAGGGCTGTTTTACCGTCTTCCCGGTTTTTAAATACGAAACTGAATCTTTTTGTGTTTTCAGGCATATATTTAAACACTCTGAGTGTGATGGTCATCAGTATGCCGTACGCACCTTCACTGCCGATCAGGATCCGGTCTATTATGGGACCGGTCGCGCGGGCATGGCACTCGCTTGTCTTTATTTTGCCGGCCGGTGTTATATATTCCTGGCTGACAACCAGGTCCTCGATTTTACCGTAAAAAGTTGAGTTCTGCCCGGCTACTCTCGTCACTACCCATCCGCCGGTAGTCTCGGGAAATCCTTAAAATCTGTTTTGACCGTTGTTGTAAGGATCCTCGCAGGGTTTATAAGTTCTCTTAAAGTATAATCTCTTCCTCTATCACATTTAAAACCTGATATTTCAAAACCTTCAGCCGCACGTATTATTTCAAAGTGCAGCTTTTCAAGCACAATACACATGTTACGTGAGTTTTTTGGTTTTTCATGTCCTTCTTTTTACTGTTCCAATACAAGAGATTTTGATATCCGGACCGGGATCCCTATCTATGACCCTTCTTCTTCCAGCCGGATAATGATTTTTTTAACATTTCGTTCGATCCCGGACGGATTAAAAATAACTCTTTTCATCTCCGGAGGTTTTATAACGCTGTACTTTATGTTTATATATTCTTTTCCTCCGGGGCCGGAACTTATTGCCCGTGAGAATACACGAAAGCGTGCGTTTTTCAAGATCCTGGAGCTTCTGAAATAGATAATAGTTTTATTTTTTTTGTTGAGATCAAAAAATTGCGGCACCGTATATAAAAGTGCGCCTTCCTGGACCAGGGGGATTAGTTTCTTCCGGCTTTTATCCGAAAGGGCGTACTCTGCCGCCGATGCACCGGCCCTTCCCCCGCTTTTAGAAACATAATCTACCAGATCGTTTACATGCAGGGCGTTTCCGCACGAATATACACCGCTTAGCGATGTCATAAGATTTTGATCGACAAACGGCCCCATGGTTTTTTTGTTGATCTCGATGTCATGATCGGACGCAATTTCGTTCTCAGGGATCAGACCTGCCGAGAGGATGAGGGAATCGCATTCTATGTATTTCTTTGTATCTTCAACCGGTATCCGGTCTTAATCCACCGAGAAGACAGAAACACCTTCCACCCTGTCTTTGCCGTGGGTCTCTGTGACAGTTGCGTTGAGGTGAAGATGAATGTTGAAATCATCGAGGCACTGCACAATATTTCTTGACAATCCGGACGGGTCGGGTTTAATTTCATAAACTCCAAGGACATCAGCGCCTTCCAGGGTCAATCTTCTCGCCATTATCAATTCGATATCACCGGAGCCCAAAATCACACATTTTTTCGCGGGCAAAAAACCCTGAATGTTTACAATATACTGGGCCAGCCCCGCTGTAAAAACTCCCGAAGGTCTTGTACCGTGAATGAATACCTGTTTCGCGGTTCTCTCCCTGCACCCTGTTGAAAGCACAAGCGTTCGTGTATTAAAATAGAATATCTGTTGACCGGCATTTACAAGAGCGAGAGTAAATATTTTATTATCGAAACAGGTCTGCAGAAGAAAGGTGTCCAGGAAAACCGGTATTTTTCTATCTTTTATCATCTCGATCCAGCTGCACGCGTATTACGGTCCGGTGAGGTTTTTTTTAAACCGGATGAAGCCGAATCCGTCGTGTATACACTGCTTCAGTATACCACCCGACCTGCTTTCTCTTTCAACAACAGCCACCCTCGCGCCTCTGTCATGGGCTGACACCGAAGCAGGAAGACCCGCAGGCCCGTTCTTGATAACGACAACATCCCAATCTTTTGTTTTCAGCAAATGTTACATCCTCTTGTTGATCAGCGGCTTATTCGCGGTTTTTCCATCCCGGCCTGCTTTATTTGTTTTATTTTTTTTCACCGGGGAGAATTTCAGAATTGTCTCCTTCTTTCTTAATTTCAGTCATTTTAAGCCCTGATACTTCCGATATTATTTCCATGACAAAGGTGTGAACAGAACCCTCCATGGCACCTGCCCATCCCCGCCCGTGTCCTTCTTTTTATCCCATCCAGCGAAGCAACTGGTATTCGAGTTTGAAGTGAGTCCCGTATTTCTCCTTCGGTAACTTTTTCGCATCTGCATACAATCCGTCCGTATAAAGGGTTTTTTTTAATGATCTTCGCTCGTTCTTCGAAGGGCAGGCGGTTCAAGCCCGAACGAATCTTTCCGGCCTTTATAAAATGTTTTTTTAATTTTAACGTTATTTCCTGTTTCAATTTTTCAACAAACATTTCACAGATGTCTCTCGCAATAGAAGGTGAAGACGTCAGTCCGTGAGATTGAATGCCCGCCGCGTGGATCAGATTTTCAACATATTCTGAAGCTTCCACGATGAACTCTTCTTCGTATGTACACGCCCTTGTCCCAGGGTGTTATCCAGGGTTCCATTTTTTTAATCTGCATCCGGGTTAAATACCAGTAATTCACCCTTCCTGTCAACACTGCCGGGTCGTGTCCTCGTGAGCGTCAACTCCGGCAGCAGCTATTTTTTTCAGTGATTTTCTTACCTCCTTTAAGCCTTCGTCCATAAGGTGTCTCACTCCTTAATCGGCTTCTTCAACCCCGGTTCATTGATAGGTTCCCTTATTTTACACCAGGCTTATCCTGTGTACAAGTTCAACCTGCGTGGAAATCAAATAAAAAGTGCAGTGAACCTGGGCAGGCCCACTGCACTTCACTCGCTGTATTTCAACTGAACTTCAGTTCCTGTTGTTCCGCAGTTTTCTTACCCGGGCTGAAATTTCCTGCCCTGGTAAAAAGTATTTTACATCATCCCTCTTGTGTTCCGGCCTTTACCATGATAGCCATAACCCCACATTCCGTCATGTCCGCCGCCCATCATTCCGCCGCAGCCGTGTCCTCCTTCTTCGGTCAGTTCTTCGGCGTCAAAGATTTCATAGGTTTTTGTACCCTTGGTTATTGATGTAACCATAATCACATTATACCCGTCATCGAATCCCTTTACGGTTACTCTGTCTCTATTTTTTAGATCGAGTCCGATCTTATCAAGGAACCACGACGGGCCGAGCATGAGCCGGTATTCATCACCTGAAGATGTTTTAAGGTAATAACCGCCCGGGAGCTTTAATGTAACTGTTCCCGATACTTCCTTGAGTTCCTGGTCTGATTCAAAATGTGAGAATCCTAGGGAACTGATCCCCATGACCAATGTAAGTACTGTTAAAACAACCAGAGTTTTTACTGCTTTTGCTTTCATAACAACCTCCTGAAAATGATTTTTTTATTTTAAAACTTGTCTTTAATATACTGTGCGGTTTTTTCTGGATTATGAATGAAATGTAAAAAATTGTAAAAAGGAGTACCGACAAAAAAGTATAATTTATTGAAAATTATCGATAATAAATTGGAAATTGTGATATTTTTTTTTTATAATATAACTAGATCACCCGAGGATAATAAATGAACTATTTAAGCAGCGATGGCTGTTATGCTGATTTTTATCATGACGCGCTTCTTTGTGGATGTCATGGGAACATAGAAATTAATGAAAATATCGATGAATTCGGCGCTTTTCCGGAGATGGCCGGCGAATTTTTCAGTTTTTCATCCGTGGATGCTTCTGATTTTGACAAGGCAGGTGAATTAAATGCCGCATGATCAATTTTCGAGTGAAATGTACTCCAAGTTTGTTGAAAATTTTATTGACTACCTTGAATCGAAGCTGAATGATAAGTTCTGGTTGATGACAAATCACAAGCTTGTCGACGGAATGTTTGACGCGCTTTATAATGCAGAGGAAACCGATGATCTTCTTCCCGCTTTAAAAATATTAGAAAATGATCCGGCATTTGCCGCTATATTGGATGAAACCACTCTGTTTTTGTTAAATCGACAGGAAATGGCAGCTTGAAGATCCGTCTATCTTAAGTGCAGCATCGCCCTGGTTGGAATCTTCCTGACAGATATTTTGAAATTCACCACAGAATAGATGATCGAGGTCTGAAAAGACACGCTATTTTTTTAAAGCTGTTGCAAAATTATTTGTTGACATACCCATAGGATTGGATAAAATTCTTGTTACCGATGCAGCTGTTATTTGTTTAGGTTAAAGATTCGTTATATAAATCGATAATTAGTTCCAGGTGACAATTTAGGGCTTGCCCGACTTAGTCGTGAACGAAGTTGTCACCAGGAACTTATTAAATGTAAAGACATAGATTAACTCATATTCATTAGGGGGCGGATTGTGCGGAAGAACGAGATATTGCTGGTGGATGATGATCCCCTTGTCCTTGAATCGATAGGGATCGTTCTCGAGAACAGAGGCTACAGTGTCAGCACAGTAGAAAATGGTGAAAAAGCTCTGGAAAAGATCGCAAAAGAACATTTCGACCTTGTGTTATCCGATCTCGTAATGGATAAAGTCGATGGAATAACAGTTTTAAAATACGCAAAAGGAAAAAATCCTGATTTAAAAGTAATTTTGCTTACCGCATACGGGAGCATGACATCTACGATTGACGCCCTCAGACTTGGCGCGGATGATTTCCTTCTTAAGCCCTGCGAGCCCGAAGAAATATTTTTCAGGGTAAAAAGATGCCTTGAGCAGCTGGAGCTCGAAAGAAAAATCCAGCTCTATGAAAATATTCTTCCGGTATGCTGCGTTTGTAAAAAAGTAAGGGATGACACAGGTAAAGAACATGGAAAAGGATCCTGGGTGTCAATCGATAAGTACATCCATGATAAGGCGCAGGTTGATATCTCTCATACATATTGCCCGGTTTGTGCCAAAAAAGCATGGGCTGAAGTGCCCTAATGCGGTCAAGCCGCATTCTTGAGCTATAGAATTTCCCTGCCAAAAAAGCAAGGGAATTGTTATTAAGGTACTGAAACCTGGTATAGTGCATATGATCGGTATTAAAACCCGCATAATAAAGCTGACCATTAATTGACACAAAATGTATATTATACTTGACAAATTTTTTTTTATATTTCACACGATGCTTATTGGTTTCAATCTTTTCGGGTGGACATGGAAAAAGACCAGACTGGCAAATCTTATAACCTTATTGTTAACTCTACTTTCATGGTCAATTCTGGGTATTTGGTTCGGCTTCGGTTACTGCCCAAGTACTGACTGGCACTGGAAGGTGAGAGCGAGATTAGGATATCTGGATATGTCCTCCTCTTATATAAAATTTTTAATTGATTCTTTTACAGGGCTTGATGTAAGTGTAAAACTGATAAATATCTGGGCGGTAGCGTTGTTATCTATTGCAATAGCGGCTTCGATCGTTACAAATACGGTAACAATAATAAATAAGCATCTTAAAAAAGTTTGACTTTAGTAAAACATTACATATACTTTGAGGCATATTTTTTTGTTTATTGATGTACATTATTGTAATTCATGCAAATCTGTACATGAGCGCCTTCCGTGCATAATGGGAAAAGAATGAGTGATATTGAATCTGAGATGTTATTGTCAAAAATTGCGCGTCTTTATTATTTGGAGGATATGAACCAGAACGAGATCGCTGAGAAATTTGACATAAACAGGGTAAAAGTTTCCCGATTTTTGAAAAAAGCCAGGGAGAAGAAAGTAGTTGAAATAAAGATAAATTATCCCAGGGAAAGTCATCACGAGATTGAACGGAAAATTGAAAAGAAATATGACTTAAAAGAGTGTATCGTTGTACCCGCATACGACAGTACACAGGATACTTTAAAAGAAATGGCTTCAGCTTTATCCAGTGTTCTTGACAGGATTCTTGATAATAATGATTACTTAGGGGTAAACTGGGGGCTTACTTTAAAGGGGATTACCGATTATCTGCAGCCAAAGAGAAAGATCAAAATAAATGTAGTTCCGATAGTGGGGGGACTCGGTAAAATTGAAACAGGCATCCACACAAATTCTATAGCAAAAAATTTTGCAGATATATTCGGCGGGACCGGATACGTTATAAACACTCCGGCGATCCTCGACACAAAAGAAATAAAATTAGCACTTCTTGAAGACAGCAATACAAAAGAAATCTTAGAATTAACAAAAAAATTGGGCGTGGCAATATTCAGCTACAGTGATATAGGTCAGGAATCTTCCTACAGTAAATATGGATTGATCAGGAACGAAGAGCTGAATTATTTGAAAAAGTTGAATATTGTTGGAGATGTAAATCTCGATTTTTTAAATGATCGGGGTGAGCATGTGCCGAACAAGATCAACGACAGGGTGATCGCACTTTCAATTTCTGAAATAAAAAAGATCAAGAATGTTATAGGAATAGCTTACGGTGAAAGAAAAGTACCTGTTACTCTTGCCGTGTTAAAAGGCAATATTGTTAATATCCTCATTATCGATAAAAAAATCGCTGACAGCATCATCGGTTAATGCCGGATGCTCTTCCGTAGTGCTTCTATTTAAACCTGACATCTGCAAAAGAAAATTATTGTATTGTAACGGTAGATCGGCAGTGCAGCGTTTACAAAATCGTAACTTGGAAAAAATCCCGTTTTCAAAAATGTAATAATTTATATCGGCCGACTGCGCCATAATTTATCGGGAATTGTGTAATTGTTTGCTTACTAATAAATTAATTTAATGAAACGTTTGAATGTTTATTGGCATAAAAATTGCTTTTAATCAGCTGGAAGGCTTTGATCACGGAAGTTCACAAGGAGACTATATGGAGTGCTGGTTCTTCAAAAAAGATTCAAGACAGACCCCCGGGTGCAGCTGTAACACACCTCCAAGGTTGAGGAGTGTATACGGATATGTTGAGCTTATTTTTAACGGAGTTGTTATCGCTGACTCTGTGGAAACAAAAATGGTCCTGGAGGCCCGCCGTACCCCTGTTATGTATTTTCCTCGAGAGGATGTCAAACTTGAGTATTTGACTCCGTCTTATTTAACTGCCGAGTGCAAATGGATGGGCAGGGCGCAGTTTGTCATGGCGGAAATCGCCGATCGAAGGATAGAGAACGTCGGCTGGTATTATCCCGAACCTGAACCTCTTTACACAGAGTTGAAAAATCACATTGCCTTTTATACATATTTAATGGATGCCTGTTATTTTGATTGGAAAAGGGTAAACTACAATCAGGACAAGTTTTCCAGTGAAGGGATCGACAGGGCAGACACCAGCGAACAGGGTTTGCTGGTGCAGGCAATTTAGTAACAAATCCCCCTCTTTACGGCCATATTTCGCAATAAATCGGGCAAAAATTTTAATTTAAAAAATCCGGTTTTATAAAAATTCCCGCTTGCATTTAAATCATAGTTATTGTATAGTGTTCCTACTTTAAAATATCAAACAGGTAATCGTATATTACGGCTGTTTGTAGAATAATTAGTTCTTGGAGACAACGCCGGTTATAAACCGGCTGCTTCTGGGTACCCGACTTTAGTTCAAACAAGTTTGAGAGGATGCACCAAGAACTATTTCAGAATGTTCTTCTACCGGGTGAATTACAATTATAGGGGAGAGACCAATGGCTGATGACAAAAACAAGAAATCACCTGTTATGGATTCCGAGATATTTTATCCGAGCAAGGAAATTATTGAAAATGCCCATATTAAAGATTATGAATCCATGTACAAATATTCCATTGAAAACAGGGAAAAATTCTGGGCGGAGCAGGCAGACAATCTTGAATGGTTTAAAAAATGGGACAAAGTGTTTGATGCCAGCGAAGCCCCCTTTTACAAGTGGTATACAGGCGGAAAGATCAATATTGTTCACAACGCGATCGACCGGCATCTAAAATCATGGCGGCGGAACAAGATTGCAATAATCTGGGAAGGTGAACCGGGTGATGTAAGGACATTGTCATACCACGCGCTCGACAGGGAAGTTTCCAGGTTTGCCAATATTCTAAAAAGCATGGGTGTTGTAAAAGGGAACATTGTAACTGTTTATATGCCGCAGATTCCGGAGCTCGCGATCGCCATGCTTGCCTGCGCCAAAATAGGCGCGGCTCACAGTGTTGTGTATGGGGGGTTCAGCATCGAGGCCCTTGCGGAGCGTATAAAGGACGCCAACAGCAGGATTCTGATCACCGCTGACGGGGGGTTCAGAAGGGGAAAAGCTACAGATTTGAAAGGTATAGCGAACGATGCCATGAAACGTTCGCCCACGATAGAAGTATGTATAACCGTCAAGCGGACAGGGAAAGAGGTTTACATGGAAAGCGGCAGGGACTTCTGGTTTCACGAGTTGATGTCTCTTCCGATCGCAAACCCGAAGTGCGATACCGAAGTAATGGACGCTGAAGATCTACTGTTTCTTCTTTACTCCTCCGGAACGACAGGCCAGCCAAAGGGTCTCGTGCACACCCACGGAGGTTATGCTGTTTTTACATCGACCACACATAAGTTTGTCTTTGACATAAAGGACGAGGACCGGTGGTGGTGCGCGGCAGACCCCGGCTGGATCACGGGCCACAGCTACATAGTTTACGGCCCGTTAATAAACGGGAGCACCATTATAATGTACGAAGGGGCGCCAAACCACCCGTACCCGAACCGCTGGTGGCAGATGATCGAAAAATATGGAATAAATATACTTTACACTTCGCCCACTGCCATCAGGGGTCTGATGCGGTTCGGTGAAGCATGGCCGAACCGGCACGATCTGAGCAGCCTGCGGCTTCTGGGGTCAGTTGGAGAACCGATCAATCCCGAAGCCTGGCGATGGTACCATAGAGTGATTGGAAAGGGAAAATGCCCTATAATGGATACCTGGTGGCAGACAGAAACAGGGGGGTTCATGATCACTCCTTTTCCGGTCACACCTCTAAAACCCGGGTCGGTTACCAAACCTTTTTTCGGGAATGAAGTGGCTGTTGTGGATGACGATGGTAATGAGATGCCAGCCGGGGAGGAGGGGAAACTTGTTATCAAATCACCCTGGCCCGGAATGGCCCGTACGATTTACGGTGACAGTGAAAGGTTCAGGGAAGTGTACTGGGACGATTATAAAAAACAGGGCTGGTACAAAACAGGCGACTCAGCCCGGATAGACGAGGACGGCTATGTTTGGGTTATCGGGCGGATAGATGATGTAATAAAGGTCAGCGGATACCGTCTTGGTACCGCTGAGATCGAAAGCGCCCTGGTAAGCCATGAGCAGGTTACAGAAGCAGCCGCGATCACACTTCCTCATGAAATAAAGGGAAACGCAATCCACGTATACGTGATCTTGAGGGACGGTGTTACAGGGAACCCTGATTTGGTAGAAGCTTTAAAAAAGCACGTAAGGAATGAAATAGGTCCCATTGCAGTACCTGAAACTGTCACTTTTGCGGACAAACTGCCCAAAACAAGAAGCGGTAAGATCATGCGCCGTGTTTTGAAAGCGCGCGCTCTGGGACAGGATGAAGGCGACCTGAGCACACTCGAGGAGTAACCGGGCTGCTATCCGCCGGTAAGTTTTTATTTTCCAGGCTATTCTTTGAAAATATCACCGATGTTCATGATTGATTTACCATCCGTAATGATCGCCCTGACATTTGGGGATATTTTCTGTACATACTCGTAGTTTATCACCGAAGGATTTTGCTTCAGGCTGTTCCCTTTTAACATTATTGCTCTGGCTTCGCCTTCAGCCCGTATTATTGCCGCCTGTTTGTCGCCTTCGGCAATAATTATCTTTTCTTCCTTTTCCTTTTCTGCTTTCTCGATGACGTACTTCATCCTTTCAGCTTCCTGCTGGGCAATCTGTTTTCTTTCTATAGCCTGCCTGTACTCTTCCGAGAATTTAACGTTTCTCAGGAGCACGGTGTCAACTACCAAGTATTTATCTTTGAGTTTGTTTTTAAGTGTAATTTCAATATCCATTTGAACGAGCTCTCTGCCTACAAGTTCGCCATCCTCCGGTTTATCCTCCGGATCAAATCCACGGGTACGCGCGATGTCGATCCAGTTACTGGAAAACAGCTCGATAACGGAGTATCGCGACACCACGGTTCGCACTGTTTCTCTTATCGAAGGCCTCAGGATTTTTTCAACATAGTTTGGCCCGATTTCTTCGTGAAGACGCCAGACATTAGTATCATCTAACCTGTACACGACCGAGAGCTCGAGCCCTACCGGCTGGCCGTCGGAGGTAAGGGCCTGTATTGAATCATCACCCGGATACTCCCCCTCGGTTGAGATACCGGACATAGTGTAGGTCTGGTTCCTTACATCGTACAGGACCGGTTTCTGGATAAACGGGACGAGTATGTTGAGCCCCGGTGACAGCTGCCGCTGCTCGATACCTGTGAGTCTGTTGAAAATTACAGCCCTTTCACCGGCTCCGACAATGATGAAAGGTTTTGCCGTCGCCAAAAAGATAATAAAAGCAATGAATATCAGGACCCATATGATTATCAACTTTTTTGATTTTTCCACTACTTTTACCATGCTTCCTCCTCAGTATGAACATCTCATTTACATGTATAATTTCAACAGTATATATAGCGTGATGATTGATATTATTCAAAAATATAACAAAAATCACTGTGAAAAGAAAGTTATAAGAAGCAGGTCAAATTGCGTATAATCCCGCTAAACGATTATAACCCGGATGTTTTCATCAAGTTCCTTTTGTAAAAACCCCTCAATAAAACCCAGAGTACCCGTTTTAGCGCTCGGGCATCCTTCACAGGCACCGAGGTAATTGATATACACATCAGTAAAACCGTCCTTCTCTTTCATATCAACGACTTCCAGGTCGCCTCCATCTTTTAGCAGGACAGGACGCACCTGTTTGGTGAGCACGACTTCAACCTTTTTGTGCTTCCGTATCAGGTTCAGGGAAC
>DRHN01000089.1 GCA_011049595.1 Spirochaetota bacterium
AAAACATCCTTTCCAAGTTTCGCGTCTATTAAAGCCTTTTTTAACGGGGCAGCGGGGTTCTCCAGCAATAAATATTCAAGAATATTAAAAGCCTGGTACATTTCAGGGTCGGTGGAAGATGAAACTGCATAATTCAGGCTCAGGTAGGTTTTGTCCTTTTCATCCTCATCTTCAGCAATAGGGTAACTGGCATGTATCTCATTTAATTCAGAAAACGGCTTTTGAAGTTTTATATCGGACTCCACATCGATACTGTCAAAACCAGCGAGGTACTTTTCATCCAGGAATTTCATCTGCTCAAGAATATTGCCGTTGCCGTAAAGAAAGATGTAGCTGTTTGAAGGATGATAAAAACTTTTATGAAAGGAGAGAAAATTTTCATATGTGAGATCCGGTATGACATCAGGATCTCCACCCGATTCTACGCCATAGCAGGTATCCGGGAATAAAGACTGCTGTATATTTCGGAAAAGTACCGCCTCAGGTGTAGAAAATGCCCCTTTCATCTCATTGTACACGACTCCTTTGTAATCAAGATCCCCCCCAGGGCTGTCAAGTTCGTAGTGCCACCCTTCCTGCATGAAAATTTCAACCCGCCTCGTTATGTTGGGATAAAAAACAGCGTCCAGGTAGACATCTATGAGGTTGAAAAAATCCTTGTCATTTCTGCTCGCCACAGGGTACATGGTCTTGTCCGGAAAGGTCATCGCGTTGAGAAAGGTGTGAAGCGAGCCTTTTACAAGCTCGACGAAAGGTTCTTTTATCGGGAACTTCTTTGATCCGCACAGGACGGAGTGCTCCATTATGTGAGGAGTACCTGTGCTGTCCTCCGGCGGGGTCCTGAAGCTGATAGAAAAAACCTTGTTGTCATCATCATTCTCAAGCTGAAGTAATCTTGCCCCGCTTTTCTCATGGCGGAAAATCCTGCCGGTCGAATTTATTTCATCGATCCTTTGCTCCCTTGTCAGGCAAAAACCGTGGTAAATTTTATCGACTTCTAATTTCATATCAATATTCTCCTGCCTATTATGATCGGTTCCCGGAACTTTATATTCCTGTTATTTAAGTTAATAACAACAGACCCCATATTGAATACAAATTTTCTATAAAAGGCATGCCGTAAGGACCGGTTCTACGGAAATTATCAGCATTCGTAAATTTTTAAATAATAGTGGAATAAGTAAAAGAGTTTTTTAAGATATTTTCGAATCCTCATAAATATAGTATATTAAAAAAACAGGCAGGGAAAACCTTGACAATCGTAAAACAGGAACATATACAATCAGAAGCCATAGAAAAAAAAATGATGGAGATGTATTCCTCAGCCTTTACGTTATCCGATATGGAAATATTCGTGTTCCCCGAGCTCCTGTACGCGCTCGTGCTCGCGAACATAATGTCGCCTGTAATATGGGAATGGCGGAAAGACCCCTGGTTCAGCGGGATAGAAAAAAGATCTTTTATGCAGAAAGTAAACAGGATCAAACAGTTCATCATGGACAACTTTGTTTTTAATCTTGACCTTGAAACCTGGGGGCTTACCACGCAGGAGAAGGAGCTCGAAAGATTCGACGACTTCATTGACAGGGACACAATATCAAGGTCCAACGCACTTTTCGGATATGAAGGAGACAAATACTACTTCGATATCGACATACGAAAACACTTCGGTCTGGACAAATACCGTGGCAGCATTATCCCCTACTGGAAAACAGAAACAGCTGAAGCCATGAAAGCATTTATATATAAAAAAGATTACACGACCGGTGCCGGGGAATGTGTTTCACTTTCCACTCTATACACTGCAGCCCTGTTCATCATCGCGAAGATACCGCTTGAAAAGATCTACCTCCTCGCGACACCTCTTCACTCCCAGAACTTTATTGATGCAAATAGCGGTGTTCTCACGAACAACAGGCGCATAGTGACCAAGAACATGTGGAGCAACGGGACAACTATCTCGACAAAAGCGAGACGGGCTCTGGAAAATGAAGAAGTGACTATCGTCGCGCACCTTTCAGGCTACATCCATTCGGTGTATCCCGAAGCCACGATCGACCCTGAAATTTACTCCACCTTTAAAAACTCGCTGGCCAGGTTCCTTACCGCGGACATGAAACCCGAGATCATGAGCAGTTTTTTGAGAAGGGAGAACAGTTTTCAATGCTGTTTTCAGTACTGCCACATCATGCACGGGAAAAAGATGTATATCAAAGTCGAAAGAATTTACACATATGAGCACTCCAGCCCTAACAGCTTTTCAACCGACTCGAGGGCAGCTTTGCTCAAGGAGATCGACGCCGAGGAGTTCAGTTTTACACCTCTGTCGGACCGCATCATCCTCAACGAGTTCGAGGAGTCTATAAAAAACCACCCCGACCTGCCGATCAGCCAGCTCGATAAAATCATGATGGGCGAGCTGTACATAGATAAATGCCCGAAAATAGAAGACATGTTCAAGTATCTAAAAGAATTTCTCTACGTGGAACCGCGCCTCCCCGGCACCGATAAAAAGTTCATCGACCCCGGGAGGATTTCCATACCGGTAACATTTTCAAGACAGAACGTGATAAACCTTATAAAAACAGAAGCCCGGGATAACAAAATGGCGCGTCTCGCGCTGTTCGCGTACAGGGATTTGGAGAACATACCGTGGGAGCCGTATTTAAAAGCTGCTGTCGAGCGAAACCCCGTAAGCATCGAAGGGTTCGGACAAAAGAGCATGGATGATGTTATCGGTGAAATAAATTCTATGGATACCGTCTCGATCTACAGCGGCAACCGTCTCGCCCTTCCCGATGAGGTTTGGAACTATCGGAGGGGTGACGGTATCGAAAAGGCTGTACTGCTGGCCAATGTAATCAAAAACCGGGACCCGGAAAGTGATGTAACTATTACCATCAGCGAAGGCGCTGTCGAGCTGATTTCCGGGGATGTAGCAGGGAAATTCGAGACTTCAAAAAACCTGCCCTGTAAGATCACATTGTAATACTTTTCCTCACATTACCCGTGGAAGTGTTCCCCGTTACCTGCGCGTGAAAATCCTTATTTCATCGTTTTAGTCCTGGAAAAGCAGTTCAAGAAAAAAGGCGCGGGAGCTACTGCTCAAATTTATTAAATATCAACACCCCGTTCTGCCCGCCGAAACCGAAAGACTCATTGACCGCTATACTTACATCCTTCTCCCGGGGCAGATTCGGCACATAATCCAAATCGCATCTTTTGTCGAGATCGGACGCGGATTTGTCAACATAATCGACATCCGGGTTCTCGAGGTTGTTTGTTGGAGCGATGACGCCGTTCTCCATTATAAGCAGCGTAACTATAGACTCAAGGCCGCCGGAAGCGCCAAGCGGATGGCCGAAATAGGATTTGGATGAACTTATCGGGATCCTGTACGCGTAGTCACCATATACCTGTTTTATTATGTAAGACTCAGTTGAGTCGTTAAGAATGGTCGAAGTGCCGTGGGCGTTTATATATTCCACTTCCTGGGGTGAAATTTTCGCCATATTCATTGCCTTTTTTATTGCGTTCATGGCGGATTCACCTGTCGGGTCGGGAGCCACGATGTTGAAGGCATCCGCGGAAAACCCGGACCCGATCAGCTCGCCGTAGATCTTCGCGCCTCGCTTTTCAGCGTGGCCCAGCTCTTCAAGTACGAGTATTCCGGAACCTTCACCGAGAACAAAGCCGTCCCTGTCCCTGTCAAACGGCCTTGAACCTTTCTGGGGCTCGTCATTTCTCCTGCTCAGGGCCTTGATTATGTCGAACCCTGCAAAATAGTAAGGGATAATCGTCGCGTCCGTTCCGCCCGAAATGATCATGTCGTCTATTCCGCTGCGTATATTCGCGAACGCCATGCCGATAGCATGGGTAGCAGACGAACAAGCCGTGGAAACCGTGAAACAGGTGCTCCTCAAAAAAAACCACTCGGCCGTAGAAGTAGCCCCGACATTGGGGTTGGATTGGGGAAGGGTAAAAGGGTTCATCTTTTTTGGTCCCCTACCCTCCAGGAACCTGATATGGTTTGAGAAAAGGACATCATAATTACCTGCCGACTGTCCGATGATAACACCGCATTTCGTCGGGTCGATCCCCTCGACATAATACTTATCTGTATGGCTGCTTTCTTTATTTTTTTCCAGCGTCAACTTAAAACCGGCGTCTTTAAGAGCGAGAAATGTGCCCAGGACTGAAAACTGAGTTGACCTTGCAGCCTTGCTGAGTCTTTTGGGTTTCTCAAAATATTCGGAAAGCGAAAAATTATCGATCGGGGAACATATCCTGCTCCTGTATTGCTCGATCTCGACATCCTGAAAATCTATGTTCCTGTAATAACCTTTGCCCTCTCTCGCACTCTCCCAGAAAGCGTTTTTACCTATACCGATAGACGACACTGGGCCCAGACCGGTTACAACGACCCTTCTATCCATTCGACTCCCCTTCTGCGGAAAAGTAATTACAAATACAACTTTTTGTGTATGAACGAAATCCTTCTGCAGCTTCGAAAAAATCTATTACTACCTGTATAAAAATTCAATCATTTTTTTTATTGTGAGAAATTTTTTC
>DRHN01000090.1 GCA_011049595.1 Spirochaetota bacterium
AGCCCTATCCGCATCCAGGGCAGAGGTCTTGGGACCATGGACTCGATGATCGAAAAAGAAATTGCCATGGCTCCCAGAAAGGCCATAAAAAAAATCCTTTTATTTCCCTGGGAATTCCTGATTGTTGTTGATATGAATAATTTCCCGCCCACAGGATCTACCTCGTAATTGCGTCGACTGTCTCATTCTCTCCTGTTATTTCCACGATCACCCTGTTCGGGACACAGACAATTTGCTCGCCGACCCTCTTTTTCCTGCCCATTTTGATGCAAATCTTTTCACGGCAGGGGGAATCCTCCACCCACACCTCGCCGTCCTCTATGATTACCCTTGTCGTCCCGAGAGGGCCTTCCACATTTATAACGCGGTCTTCATGTATATCATAATATTTCTGAATAGCTCTGCCCGTTACCTCCACCCGGCTCTCAACCGATTTAATAAAAAAGAACCGGCTGAATAAAAAAACTATCAATCCCGCTACGATCAGTAATATTACATAATCCCCGATTTTAAATGACTTTTTTCGCAATTTTTCTATTTTCCTAAATAATTTCTCTTATTATCGAAACAAAGATCATTAACAACGAAACCACCACCATCCCTATCCTGAACGTTGTCATCTTCCCCTCTCTCGTTAAAAAAAGGCCGACAACATAAAGTAAAAAACCGAATGCCGCGGTTGTATATTTGAACCTGACATTTATCACCCCGACCATTATAAGAATCGACAGCATTATAAGCACTGCAGCCGAATATATTAACACAATCCCTATTGTCCTTTTCATCTTTATATCCTGTAATATAAAAGTTCTGATTGTCCGTATTTTTTCCTTTTTAATATTTCATTATCATCCCCGAAACCCGGAAGCTCTTTTTCATATGAGCGTTCGTAAACAAGAACGGATGCAAACTGTGCCCCTAACGCCTGTTTTAAAAGGTCCACCACTTCCGGGCATCTTTTATAACGGTAGGGCGGGTCCATAAAAATCAGATCATAGCTCAGGGCCCTGTTGATTTTTAGAAACCTTATCACATTACTCCAGATGACCTCGCCTTTAAATCCAAGATCCTCAAGATTTATTCGGATGGAACGTACGGATTCTTTTCCCGAGTCCACGAAAGTCACGCCGGATGCCCCCCTGCTCAAAGCTTCAAACCCCAGAGAGCCCGTACCCGCGAAAAGGTCCAGCACATTGAGGCGCGAAACACCATTTTCGAAGAAAGAAAAAAGGGTAGAAAAAATCGCTTCCCGGACAAGGTTCGTGGCAGGCCTGACGCCTTTGGCCGGGACTTTGATGTTCTTTCCCGCAAAACTGCCGCCCGTCAGCTTTAATCCCTTTCTCAAACCTACCCCCCGAAGTAGTACATTGCGCTTTTGTAGGAATCACTTTTAATAAATGCTTTTAAAAATCTGCCCCGCTCCTCCTCCGGCCCGATTTCGCCTTTTACAAACCTCCTCGCGTCTTTCTGCGCCCTGTATATGAGCTTTGTGTTCACTTCGAAATCCTCAATAAAAAAGTACGGTATGCCGGACTGCCTTTTGCCGAGAACATCACCGGCCCCTCTTCGGCGAAGATCATACTCGGCTATCTTAAACCCGTCAGAAGTGTCCTGAAGTATCCTGAGCCTGTTAAATGCGTCTCTTGATGTGCTCCTGTCCGGAACCAGATAGCAGTAGGACTTGTCACTCCCCCTCCCAATCCTGCCCCTGAGTTGATGTATATTTGAAAGCCCGAATCTCTCCGCCTGTTCGATCACCATAACAGTTGCGTTGGGAACATCTACGCCGACCTCGACCACGGTTGTCGCAACCAGTATATCGTACTTCCGCTCTCTAAACATATCCATGATCTGGTCTTTTTTATCGTCACTCAACCTGCCGTGCAGCAGCCCCACATTCATATCCTTGAATATATCATCCTTTAACCGGTTGTAGGAATCAATAGCGTTCTTTAAGTCCGCGTTTTTTGACTCTTCTATAATTGGATAGATAAAATAGGCCTGCCTGCCTTCTCTCACCTCTTCAGCGACCTTATCATACACTTTTTCTATTTCCGCCTGTTTGGTTATATAAGTCTCAACCGCTGCTCTGCCTGCGGGCATTTCGTCAATAACCGAAACATCCAGATCGCCGTATATGATCATGGAAAGAGTTCTCGGGATCGGTGTGGCGCTCATCACAATACAATCAGGGTGTTCACCTTTTGCTCTCAGCTTCCCCCTTTGCAGAACCCCGAACTTGTGCTGCTCGTCAATTATGACAAGTGACAGGTCCCTGAAAACTATGTCTTCGGAAAAAAGCGCGTGAGTACCGATGACAACGTCAATTTCCTTTTTTAAAAGACCCAGGACTATTTCTTTTCTCCGGACGCCTTTTATTGAGCCTGAAATATAACTTATATTTATGGGCATACCCTGGAAATATCTGCTAGTTGTTTTTAAATGCTGCCTGGCCAGTATTTCGGTAGGAGCCATGATCGCGATCTGACCGCCCCTCTCGATGGCGAAAAGCCCGGACAACAGTGCCACAACGGTTTTACCGCTCCCCACATCACCCTGGATCATCCTGTTCATCGGCCTGGACTCATTTAGATCCGATTCGATCTCTTCCAGCACCCTCTGTTGAGCTTTCGTGAGGGAAAAATTAAGCCTGTTCAGAAAATCCTCTTTCAGCTGCCGGGGACACGCGCTTCGATTTTTTTTAATTTTTTTACTGCTGTTTCGAGCGAGAGCAACAACCAGCTGGTATTTAAAAAATTCACTGTAGGAGAACGCCTCTTTCGCCCTCCTCAGAGCATCCATGTCCCCGGGAAAATGGATTTCTCTAACCAGGGCCCCTTTCTTTCCCAGTTTGTAGCCATCCCGGATGAAACCGGGAATATCTTCCTTGAAGTTTTCGCGGAAATGACTAAAAGCATAATCGGTCAATTTTCTTAAGAATTTTTGGCTGATACCCGCAGTTAACCTGTATACAGGGAGTATTTTTAACTCGGGTGCAGAGGTGTCAAGATCATACTCAAACTGGGAAAATGATTTACTCCCCCGTTTATTGGAGTAAGCCCCGGTTAAATGAAATACCACCCCGACTTTTAGAGCATTTGTAATAAAGTCCCTGTTAAAACAGTAAAGGTACGCTTTTCCACTTTCATCCGCGACCGTTATTTTCGGATGGAGCTTGCCTTTGTATAAAAAGCGGGTGTGCTGGACGATCTTAAACCTGAAAGTAGCTTTCTCACCTTCTTTAACATCCCGGAGCGTATTAACTTCCCTTCTGTCTTCGTACGTGCGGGGGAAATAATAGATCAGATCCCGGATATTGGATATACCTATCCTGTTCAATTTTTTTGCCGCAGCCGGTCCGACACCCTTTAAATACTGTATTTCATCCTCGAGATTTAAGGCCATTTTATTAAAAAATACCGGGAAATTACCCGTCAACTGACCAGCAACTAATGTGCAGAAATAGATACAGTGACCCCGGGTTATGAGATCAATACTCGTTGTCAAATTTATCTTGAATCAGGCCGCTGACTAACTGTATCATTTTCAGCATTACGTCCCTTTCGCCAAGCGTCCCATCTTTAAAATCCTTGTAAAAGACCGGTTTGCATATAATAACTTTTACTGTTTTTCGTCTTATTATATGAGTCCGGTAAAATATTTCATCCGTGTGGGCAAGTATCACAGGAAGAATCGGTTTCCCTGTTTCCTTCGCCAGTAAAAAAGCGCCTCTTTTAAATTTTCCCAGTTTATCTTTTGGGGTCCTCGTCCCTTCTGGAAAGATCCACACGGATTTTCCCTCCTCAAGCACCTTTTTTACGTTATCAAGGCTTCGGGAAGCTGACATATATTTCCCTCTTTCTACCGGCACATAACCGGCGATTTTCATGGCCATGCCGAATGCCGGTATTTTAAAAAGAGAACTTTTTGAAAACCACCTGAACTGCAGCCCCACGGCTGCAGTTGCAAGAAGAATATCTGTGTGGCTTCTGTGATTTGAAACGATTATGTAGTTCCTGGAAAGATCGATGTTTTCCCACCCTGACACTTCTATGCCCGTACCGCAAAAAAAATTGAGAAGCCCTTTTGACCAGAACTTTACGATCAGGTGAGGAAGGTCAGGATTCAACCGTGAAAAAGGGTACATTAAATAAAAGAAGAAAGTAACCAGAACAGTAAAGATTGTCCCGAATATCCAGTAAATAATACCCCTTATCATAAAAAGCTGCCTTTTTCAGAATAAAGGACATTCGCATCCGACCAGAGTTTTTCCAGCTGATAATAATCCCGACCCTCGCGTAGAAAAAGGTGGATCACGAAATAATTATAGTCAAGCAGTACCCAGGGAGAGTTATAACTGATGTTTCTGGATAGAAGTTTAAGGTCAGACCCTTTCATAAACTCCTCTATAAAGCGTGTCAGGGCTTTTATCTGCACCGATGAATTTACCGTGCAGATGATGAAATAATCTGTTACACTTGTCAGACCCTTCATGTCCAGCACCATTATGTCCCGCGCTTTCCTGTCTTTCAATAATCGGGCGATTTGTAAAACCATATCATTCATATGCGCTCCCGGGCCGGGCCCAGGGGTTGTACCCGCCCCTGCGGGTGTGATCTCTTTTATCATCTTACATACTTTCCTTCAAAATCGTTGCCAATGATTATCGTGATGTCCACAAGAAGAGTTTTATCTATCCTGGTATACACCTCCCTGCAGTTAACAATATCCGCGATCTTCTTCGCGAGGGAGGGTCGTCCAACCCTATCGATCACAATGGTCTTCTCATAATCATTCCTGAGCGCGTTTCCATAATGCACGACATTAAATCCGTATTCAAGAAAATAATTCCTCAAACTCTGAGCCTGCCCGGGATTGCTCGAACCGTTCAATATTTCAATTTTCACCTCATCGCCGATCGGTACAGGCCCGTCATCATTGAGAAAATTCTTTACCGCCTCGATCCTTTCCTTGAGCCACTTTCCGTTTTCAATCGGAGTTATGAATTTTTCGTCTTTTATAACTGTATTTTTTCCAAACATTCTGTAAAAAAGAAGCCTTGAAGAGTTCAGATCACGAAACTCATTTATTAAAACAATCATGTCTTTCTTACTGAGATCTGTATCTATATTCTCCACAAGAGTTGCGTATGCTTTCCTGTGCATAACCAATGTCTCTACATCATCGTCCCGAGCCAGCAGTGATTCTATGAACAATCTATGATTATCGAGCATTATCTGAGGCCCGGAATCTCCATATTTGTAAAGGAGAAGTTCTTTTGCTTTTGAGCCGTCAAGGGCAACATGTCCTTTATGGATCCTGATAAATATATCATTTTCTCTATCCGCATAATTCAGATTATACAGACTGTTGATCTCTATCCCGTCAAGGAGATCGACCAGTACTTCAACGTCTTTAAGATCATAAACCAGGTAATAGTCAAAAGAAGATGTTGTCAATTTCTCAATCGTTTTTTTAACAACCGGCATTCCTCCCTTAAAATAAATATTCCTTATTATATCATATACCGGTCTGTCTTCATAATCCACCTTTAAACGGGTCCTGGCCGGTATTGCTATGAATGCCAATTTGTCCCTGCCTGGGTTGTAAAAACCGAGATAGATCGTTTCCGTTTTATCACTGTTATTCTCCACAATTATAGCCGATATCATGGAATCCGACTCGATCAGTCTGGCTACGGCGCTCTCCCTGAACTGGAAAATGAAAAAGATAGCTCCTACGATTATCCCTATGGCGATAAATATCATGAGCACCGAAGCCCAGTCAAAATCAGGCTTTCTGTTGGTGTCGCTCTGATATTTTATATCTAAAATATTAACTCCCATAAAAACCCCTGTCTCGATCAAGGTAAAATAAGACCTGCTTTATCAGAAACAGCTGCCATTACCCTGCCATTTATTTCCCCACCCGCGCCAGGTCATTATAACCCTCAAGTGTTGATTTACAAATAAAAAGTTCTGATTTCAACAGCTCTCCGATGAGAGATTTAAAAATGTACAGAACGGCTTTATCAAGATCCTGGAATGCAAGCTTTCTACCTTCTTCCGCACCTCTGAATATTCGGCCGGGCTCGATATAATCAGCGACAAAAAGCACCTTGTCCAGCACACTCATCGATTTCCCGCCGGTCGTGTGAAGTTCGATACTTCGCAATACATCAGCATCACTTATTCCAAACTGTTTCCGGGCTATTTCTTTACCGGCGCGTGCGTGAAGAAGCTGATGACTTTGAAAAATTTCTTTTGAAATTTCTGTGTGAGAGCCGCTCTTTCTCAGGATTTCCTGCATTTCATCAAGAGGCATGTCCCTCGCGACATCATGCAGAAGAGAAGCGATCCGGGCCTTTTCTTTGCTGCAGCCGTATGTTTCCGCGAGCATCACGGCTGTATCTCTGACCCCTAACGAATGCTCGTACCGTTCATGCAGCATAATTTCCTTGACTTTAGTTTCTGTATCCATATACTCTGCTGATCTGATTTAGGAGGCCTGGAAACTGCCTGAACTTTACCTGTATAAATCGTTCCTTTCAATATAATGCAAAACATCTTCGGTTACAAGATAGCGGATACTCTTTTTTAGCTTTATTCTTTCTCTTATTTCCGATGAAGTAATTTCCAGCTTACGTTTCTCGAACAAAGAGAAAGATAATCCGTTCGAACATGCAGGATAATTTCCATCTTGCTTATCACGATCTTCTGTTTGGAAAAGATCTGCCAGACCCGAAAGCCTGTCGAGCCCCGGGCTGCCTGCTCTCATCATAACTATAAAATGAACCTTCCGCGTTAAAATCGATATATCCTTCCAGACCGCAATTTCATCTAAAAGATCCGAGCCGAGGATAAAAAAAGGTTTTTCTTCAAAGCAATAATTATCATAGACATAATTTACCGTCTCGATTGTGTACGAAATACCCCCGCGTTCCACTTCGATGTCATCACTCGTAAATCGGTCGTTATCTTTTATAGCTGACTCCACCATCCTGACCCTGTGTACAGGCGATATCTCTTCCTTCATTTTCTTATGCGGCGGTATGTTTGTCGGGATAAAAACAACTTTATCAAGGCGGAACTCTTCACCTATGTCTTCGGCTAACCGCAGATGGCCGATGTGGACCGGATTGAATGTCCCGCCAAACAACCCGAGGTTCCGGCAGTTAATTTTCATCGAATCGTTCCATCCTGCAGGCAATTTTATCTTTCAGGTCTTCGATCCCTTCACCTGTTACCGATGAAACACAGATCTTTTCCGAGCTGGTCGTCCAATTAAAAAAATTATCTGTCTCTTCACCGGAAATGATGTCCTTTTTACTACCGACTATCAGTTTCGGTTTTTCAAGCAGCCTCACCGAATAATTCCGCATCTCATTTATTAGGGCCCGATATTGACATTTAAAATCCTTTTGAAAAAGATCGAGCAGAATAAGAATTATCTTTGTCCTCTCTATATGTTTTAAAAATTGAATACCAAGCCCGAGCCCCTCACTCGCGCCTTCAATCAGACCTGGCACATCGGCAAGCACAAACTGATTATCGTCTTTATAATTCATCACACCAAGATTCGGAGTCAGGGTTGTAAAAGGGTAATTTCCAACCCTGGGATTGGCACCTGTCAATACAGACAGAAGCGTGGATTTTCCCGCGTTTGGCAGGCCTACTATACCTATATCGGCGATTGTTTTCAAGTGCAGGGTAACAGAGCTTTCTAATCCCTGTGTACCTTTCTGCGCGTAGCGCGGGGCTCTATTTATCGATGTTGTGAAATGCGCGTTGCCGAATCCGCCCTTTCCGCCTTTTAACAGCGTTACTTCATTATTTTCCGGCGTTAAATCCTCAATTATACATTTTGATTCTTTTTCCAGGATCACTGTGCCCGGCGGCACATAGATAATTAGGTGCTCCCCTTTTGCGCCTTTTTTGTTTTTCCCCATTCCCGGCATTCCGTTTGGGGCCCTGAATGTCTTTTTACTTTTAACATTGTACAAGGACCTCAGTTCCTTTTTTACTTTAATAATAATATCCCCACCGTCCCCACCGTCCCCACCGTCAGGCCCCCCCCTTGGGACATATTTTTCCCTTCTAAAAGAAACCGCTCCCGGCCCGCCGTTGCCGGACATAACATTTATATCCACCTCATCTAAAAAACGGGACAATTTATTCCTTCTGGTTCAATATAAGATATGGTTTTATCAGTGACAAATGACCGGATTAATTGCTTAAACAGGGTCCCCCGGGAATGATGGTAACGACATAGTTTTGAGGACGGGGTGGCTACCGCCGGTGGCGGTGTTTTTTTAACCGAAGTAAAAATCAGGAGAGTTCGCTGTACACGGATACTTTCTTTTTTCCCCTTCTGTAAATTCCGAAAGATACTATACCGCTGATTTTGGAAAACAACGTATCATCTTTCCCGATGCCGACATTTTTTCCGGGGTGTATTCTCGTACCCCTCTGTCTCACCAGTATAGCTCCCCCTTTGACCTTTTCACCATCAAAACGCTTGACCCCCAGTCGTTTTGAATGGCTGTCCTTGCTGTTCCTCGTGCTTCCACCGCCTTTTTTGTGGGCCATATCTATCCTCTCTTTATACTTCTTCTATCAATATCTCCGTATAACTGGGCCGGGCACCGATAGTTCTACGGTAGTCCTTCCTCTTTTTATACTTGAATACCCTTATTTTTTTCCCTTTTACAGTACCGAGCACCTTCGCTTTAAAAGCAAGATCGCTGATATACGGCGACCCTACTTTTACCTCGTCTTTATCATCTCTGTACAAAAGCACTTTGTCTATCTTTATTTCTTCATTTTCCCCCGCCTCAAGCTTGTCGACAATAACGGGTTTTCCCTTTTCTATTTTATATTGCTTATTATTTAACTCGATTATGGAATACATTACACCTCCGTGATCTTTTCGGCTGCGTCGGGAAAATTTATCCCACATTTTCAGCAAAAGATAAATATTTTTAATCTTAAAGTCAATATAAGTTTCCAAACCAAATGTCACTGACCCGGCTCCGGACCCCATATCCAAAGTATTTCAGGATCCTGACGTTCATTGTTTTGAAAAAACAATTGTCAGGATCAAGCAGAGCTTGGCAAAAAAGAGGTAAATAAATCTGAAAAAATTGATATTTATTTGAGCGATAAAGTGCAATTCCTCCCGCAAAAACCACATGCTGAATTGAAGAGGCAGCAGGAAAAGGCCGAAAATCAGAAGCGGGATTATATAAGCTTTTTTATGTTTTAAAAAAAGCGCAATAGAAAATACATAAATACAGACCGAGAGAGCTAAATCTATCCAGTAAAAATTGATATCCGGATTACTTAAAAATTGCCAGGGAAAATCATAAAAAAATACTCGCATTTAGCCTTCCAATCGTAGGTAAAATTTTTAGCTGCCGCAATTCTCAATTTACATTTTAATTTTAGTTATGTTTTTTTTCAATGAAGAAAATATCTCTCTATTATTGACAATGCGTTACAATTCAATTAAACTTAATTTAGTAAAGAGATAATATCAATTTTAAAAAGAAAAAAGCCATGATTATCATTTTTATGCTTCTCGCCGTATTTACGGTCCTATTTTTCGGCTCGATCTTTACCATCAGGGCCCTGAATAAAGCCAAGATGAGCTCATCGATCAAGAAACAAATGAAATCAGGCAAATCCTCCGACACGGAAACCGCCCTTACCCAATTGATAAAAAACAACCCCTATGATATCGCAAGAAGGATGGAGCTTGTAAAGATCCATATACAAAATAATAAATTTGAAGAAGCGATAAATCAACTCAACGGCATTTTAAAGTACAGCATTAAATATCCTGACTTCAATCCAATGGAAACAAACAAGCTCCTCGGCGAATGTTACTTAAAAGTCAAAAAGCCGATTGAAGCAGTAAAAGTCTTTTCGATCCTGAGAAAAGAAAACCCCGATGATCCTTTCGCCTATGTTCACCTTGGAAAAATTGAGAAGGAAAGAGGGAACACGGACAGAGCCCTTAAGTATTACAGCAAGGCTTCTACATTGGACCCCGAAGACGCGGAAACCGTGCGGGAACTGGGTGTCCTTTTATATGAATTAAAAAAATACCCGGAAGCCCTTACAACACTGCAGACATCTGTGAAAAAAAAACCGGAAGACCCTGTAACAAATTATTACCTTGGAGAATTGCGTCTGGTTTACGACAACCTCGAAGAAGCATTCAACCATTTTAAAAAATCAAAAAATGACCCGAGGTTCACTGTTATCAGCCTTCTCCATATTGGAGGGATCCTGCTCCATTTCGGAAAACTGGATGAAGCACAGACAATAATGGCTTCGCTTTTAAAAAACCCGACCCTCGAAAGCAAGGAGAAGCTGGAAGTGCAATACAAGCTGGCAGACGTATTCCTCGCTAAAAAGGACATCCAGGCAGCAATAAATCTGTGGGAAAAAATATTGACCATGGATAATAAATACAAGGATGTTCAATACAAGATCGAGCAATACGAGCACACCAAGTCAAGCAGCGTGCTGAGGGCTTATATGATGGCATCCCACTCCGACTTTATCAACATTTGTAAAGAAGCTTCCACCTCCTATGCCGACAGGGTATCGATTATCAGAACGGAACCCCAGACCGACCAGAGTGTCGAAGTTTTTACCCAGGCAGTTTACCGTGAACTCCCTACCACGATTCTGTTCAAGTTTTTCAGGGGCACTTCAAATGTAGGCGGTCTCGCAATCCGGGAGTTCTATGAGAAACTGAAAGAGAACAAAGCCAAAATGGGTATATGTTTTGCGACCGCGGATTATACCGAGGACGCTGTTTCTTTCAGTTCCGGGAGAGTTATCGAGCTTTTTGGCAAAAACGAACTCATAAAACTACTGGCAAAACTCGCCAAGTAGACAAAACTTATAAGATCCCCGGTGCTATTTTATACTTTTTTGCAGCCTGTCCAGCAGGGCAAGGGCGTCTATCGATACGGCGTACAAGTAATTTTTTTCAACAGCGTATCTCATTCCGTCAAGCAAACACCACGTGATGTGGGTATTCTTTAGGTGAAAGATCACTAGGATACCTTTTATATTTTTTAAAAATACAGTTGCCGGTCTCCTTATAACTGTTGAGGGGTATTCTAGATTATTATTATGCAAGGTGGTCAAATATTATGAGTACCATCGGTTGAATATCTAAAACCGGAAAGTAACCGGAACCTCCATAAACGATGGCAACATGATGCAGTATGACGAGAAAAGGCAAAAACAACATTGAGGGTTGGTACACTTAATTCGAGCGATCCCCTTTGAATAATCTCCACATTCAATGAATTTTTCCACTGCTTCTTTTATCCGTATAATCCTGTATTTGCCGTACTTTCCCGAGTACTGGGCAACATAGTTTTTTTCAAACGATTTGAAAAGATCATGCAATATCTCCTGAATGACATTCTTTTCCCTTGATTTATAGACGGGCAAACGGTTCTCCAA
>DRHN01000091.1 GCA_011049595.1 Spirochaetota bacterium
TACCTGGGCAAAAGAGGCTAAACTGTACCGCCTGGCCGAGGCAGCGCTTTACGCTTATTTAAATGTGGATGCCGGGAGGACCGAATCCGCGTGTTTTGAATGCCTGACCCCTCCTGTTAAAAGTAAGATCCTCGCCATCGCCTCTGTACGTCTTTTGAAGTGGCTGAGGTGGGAAAGGGTTGAGCCGGCGATAATCAAGCTGTTAACAGAGACCAATGACCCTTACATATTATTGAACACTATGGATGCTTTAACGGCTTCTGACCTGCCATTCGGCAGTGAATTGATCAAGACCGTGATGAACAGATTTATATTTGACACTGACCCGGAAATACTTTCAAGGGTTGCCGGGTTTTTGTCGGAAAAGGCAAATACTGATATCATCCACGATCTTATAAGTATTTTCAATAAATCCGAGCCTTTGAAAAAGCCGTTGATCATCTCCACTATAAAATCGATAGCTGTAAGGAATCGAATGTTAGATGATTTGGGGTTGAGCGAGTTTTTGTACAAAGTGCTGAGAGAGGGCGGTGCGGAGTCAAAACCGGAGGCCGTCACTTTTCTTTACAGTCTGGGAGACGACTACGCCCTGAAAGTAATGATAGATATAATGAGAAACGCCGGTCTGGACGAAAAGGTCGAAACTGTCAAAGGCCTGCGCGGCAAAATAAAACCGGATGTTATTCCCGTTCTTAAAATGGCGCTATTTGATGAAAATAATTCTCTCCATGAGATATTACGTGAAGTTCTGCTGACCGTTGAGGATCCGGAGTCCACCGAAGCGATCGCTGAAATGGTAATCAAGTGCACCGAAGAAGGTTTTGGAGAAGGGGGCTTTGGTGGGGTTGATGATGCTGGAAATACGCAGGTCGATTTTTCACGCCAGAAGCAGGCATTCAAATTTGAAAGAGAGCATGTAATAAAAAGCACGGTCCTGTTTACCGATATAAAAGGTTATTCGCAAAAAACCCAGGTTCTCACCTCGATGGAGCTCGCCACCTTTATCAATGAATACGAGGGGATCCTTCTGCCCGTTATTACCTCCCACAATGGCGAGCTGATAAAGAGAATGGGTGACGGGCATCTCTTTGTGTTCGAAAAACCATTGAACGCGGTGTTAACCGGCATCCGGCTTCAAAAAGCATTAAAGAGGTATAACAGCTTTAGAGAAGAGAAACTAAGAATAATTGTCAGGATCGGGGCCCACTGCGGTGATATTGTTCGAAGGGGAAACGATGTGCTGGGCAATACGGTAAACATCGCCTCACGTCTGGAATCGAGTGCCCCGGGAGGTTCCATTTACATTTCTCATGTAGTAAACGAGGAAATAAAACAGTATATTATCAGCAGGAATGTGGGGCCCGTGAGCGTGAAAGGGATCGAGAAGCCGATCATGGTTTTTGAACCGTATGAAGTATCGGTTGATATGCCTGAAGAAATGGACCCGTCAAATAGAAAACCATCCGGAATTGCCCTTTCGGGTAAGAAAGGGAGCGATTCTGTCAGCCGCACAGAAGGAATGAAAATTACTAGAGAAGTTATCGATTATCTGAAACAAACTTTTGTTTCTTTGAATAATATCGCGGTGAACGTGGAAAAGGGGGAAGTCAGCGCAACGGAAATCAGAAAAGAAATTCTCAGGAGATGGCAGGGCCTGCAGGAAGTACTTAAAAGAAATACAAAAAAACATGCTGCGTGAAATATAAAATAGACAGGATGGATAAATGACTAATAAATGGAGGAAAAAATGAAAATAAACGCCAAGTTTGTAAACCCATTTATCGACGCGGGGATGAACGTAGTGAAACAGATAGCTGGTATCGAAGTAAGACGGGGGCATCTATCGTACAAGGGTCAGCCGGAGCCTTCGTACGGGGTGTCGATCATCATGGGGGTTTATGGTCATCTGGCCGGGCAGGTAGTGTACAGTATGAAAGCCGAAGTGGCGGAAAAGCTCGTCGACAAAATGCTTGGAGGCAATAAGTCTCCCCAGGTCAGGAAAGAGCTGTTTATAGATACCCTGGGTGAGCTCGCGAACATGATCACGGGGAATGCCACATCGATCCTGAGTACAAAACAGGACCTTGCTCTCAAGATAACTACACCTGTGATCGCGACCGGAGATAATATCAGTGTCAGTTTGGTGATGCAGCCTACCCTGGTGCTCGGTTTGTATACACAGTATGGCCCCATAGAGATCAGCGTCGCGCTGGAAGAGCAGGAGACTCACACCGAGACCAAGGTTGATATGGGAGATGTTTTAAAAGAAGTGTAGGTTTGAAAATGATAGAAAAAGGGTGTGCGAAGGAGAAGTGTTCTTTGAATTCAGTTCAATTTGTGAAGCGCCGGTGAAAAAGTTATATGAGGTCGTCGTTTAATCCATACTGCCGATTTCAACGGAAAACTTTTCCTTGAACTCTCTGGTTGCTTCACTTATCGCTTTTCGTCCCGCTTTTTCTTTTGTGTTTCCGGCCCCTTTTACATTTTCAATCACAAGGTTGAACACTACTTTATTTGTCTCAAAGTCAATAATATTTAATACAATATTTGATCGGGCGAAATAAAAACCCTCGGTTACTTCACTTGAAAAAGTAGATTCTATATGGGTAAACGCGACCAATGCAGTATCCAGCCTGCTCTTGTAAACACCCAGGGACTCTGCGTCACCGTTTGTGGCATTTAAAAAAAGCTCCTGCTCGCTTTCATTGATCCCATGGAAAACGGAATATCCATTCTCCACGAAAAAATCTTCTATCAGGTTCCCTGAAATAGAGATCAATACGATTTTTTCGAGATTTTTTTCAAATACCACAAAAGTTATTGCCTGCTCCTTGAGGCTTTTGTGTTGAAGAGTAAACTCTCTGAGTAATTTTGTAATATGGAAGATTTGGTCATCCAATTCAAAATATACCCCGGCCTCAATAATAATTTGGTTATCCACGGTAGACTCTATATTGGTGACTTCACACCCGGCAACACCGTTCGTGTTTGTAAACACCTTTTGCGTAATCTGGGCCTTTCCCTTTCGTACATAAAAAGAAACCGGGATGTTGAAGGCAGGATAAATTATTTCATCTTCCATAAAAAAGACCATGTACTGGAGGGGTTTATTAAGCCCTTTACCGATTTCAATGTTCTCTTTTTCATAGATGGCCCGCGCGTTTAGTTTCTCGATCAGGTTGTTTTTAAACTCTATTATCTCGTGATCGAGTTCACTGCTTCCCCCGGCTTTTTCGGCGCTCAGGATGTTGATCATGGCGTTTGAGTAATCTTTGTTCTTTAAATAAGTGTTTGCCTTGTTCAGCAATTCCTGTTTGCTTTCCGGAGATCTTTCAATTGTCATTTCCTCTTTTTTAACCGGTTTTTCCTGGACGACCGGCTGAGTGGTAACACACCCTGTTATCAACACCCCTCCTGCTGCAAAAAAGATGGAAATAAAACTCCACATTATTTTATTTAACATGTTGAGCTTCCTTTACTTTGCGTTAAATCTCTGTGGTTCAGGCAAGAAAATATGTATAAAATATAACAATAAAATACGTTAATTTCAGTCTCCTGAAATGTCAAGGTAAGATGAAATTGGAAAAAAGTTGAGAGTACTATTCTTCGGTAGTCATATAACCGCCTTTCATTCTTATATGATTATATATGATTTCCCATTTGTAACAGCTTTCCTGCATCATTTCAAAGCGGGCGATATCGTTATCAAGTATTATCTGGAACACGGTGTTTACTTCTGTCGATCTGCCCCTTATTTCTTCAAATGGGTATGAGAATGCCGAATTATCGTCTGCTTTTATAAACAAAAGTCTTTTTCCGGCCAGGTACAGGGTCCCGTTTCCGATCTTCTCAAGCTCAGGATAAAAAGGTTCGTGGTAGAGTGTAACAGTCTTCGATTTTAAATAAATTATTTCATCAGATTCAAGCCCTTCCGGTTTTTCATCGGCAAGAGGTACAATTTCCTCTTCTTTGAACATTGTATCGGCGTATTCTTTTATTGCTCTCCAATCTTCAGTTCCCTGCTCTCTCATGTTGCACGCAAGGTTTACTTCCCACTCTTTTTTACAGAAGGTGCACATGACATGTTTCCCTTTTTTTTCAACAAGGGCGTCAATATTTCTGCATTCAGGGCATCTCCAGAGAAGCCGCGGCAGGCCGTCCGCCGGGTTTTTACCCTTAATTTTTTTAATTTCGGTGTAGTTATCGTTGTTATAGATACCCTTCCGGATATGTTCGATGATCACTTCGTCCGATGATTCTTTTCCAAACATGACCGGTTTTGAATAATGTATGGTTATCGGGCTTTTTCTTCTCTCGTTCGCCCACCGCGGGAAGGCCAGATAATTTCCCTTTGAGACCACAGTTATTAAAGGGACTTTGAGGATCTTTATGAGCTTTGCGGTAGATTTTAATATGGGAAGGGTTTCACCGTCCCAGTTTCTCCCGCCCTCCGGGTAGATCACCAGGGGATATCCTTTTCGCGCGAGACTTATGGCGTATTTTATTGATTTAATATCGATAAAACCTTTTTTACGCGGGAAAGCGCACATTGCCCACATAAACCTTTTGATCAGCGGTTTTCTGAAGAACTCGTTGGATGCCATCTGAAAGACGGTCTTCCTGATGAGGGCCCCGATAAAAAAGGGGTCAAGAAGGTGGCTGTGGTTCGCGACCACCACGTAAGAGCCAACCTTTGGGACATTTTCAAGGCCGACCGCAGATAATTTAAAGAACCTTATATAGAAAGGCTGAACAAATCTCAGAACTATCCAGTTGAAATATAATTTTGGAGAGACAAACAGATCTTTGGGCCCGTAATCTATTTTCATGATGATATTCCTTGTGTTGTTTCATTTTATCGGCAATGTGTATTGTATAACAAATATACGGCTGTGTAAACTACTTAATTGTCTGTGACACTAAGCTGTCCGTGACTACGGGAAAAAAATCTTGACTCAGAACACATTTGTGTTATGTTAATGACTGAACGGTCAGTCATTACTCGGAGGAGATATGCCAGGCTCAGAAAGGGTCCGGGAAAAAGAGGTTAAGAGACAAAAAATTATGCAGGCGGCCATAAAGGTATTTTCACGAAAGGGATACAGCCCGGCCGCTCTTGATGAGGTTGCAAAAGGGGCCGGAATCGCAAAAGGCACGCTGTACCTCTATTTTCAGGACAAGGAGGACCTCTTTTACAGTACCATAATGCACGTAATAGACAATTTGAGTCTGCTTCTGCAGGAGAAACTTGATGAAAAAAACTCCCCGATAAAGATCCTGGAGGACCTGGCATTTTACCAGCTTCAGTACTTTTCGCAGAACAGGGATTTTTTCGGTATCTTTCAAACGGTATTAAATGACAATTTACTGATCAACCACAAAAAACTGTTCAATATGCTTTTAAAAAAGAAAAATGACCTGGTAGATTATGAGAGTAAGATAGTGGAAAGAGGGAAAACCGAAGGGCTTATTCGAAAGGACATTGAAACCCTGGATATCGTAAACAGCTTTGACGGCATGGTAGAGACGACCATCAAACAGGTCGGCAATATTGAAAAGACAAATAAGGAATTTGATGTGAACAGCAGGATCAAATCTATTATGAAAATATTTCTTGAAGGAGTGTCCGGATGATCGAGGGTTTCCGAAACCGGTCGTTTAAAAGGCAGGTCACAGGTGGTGTAGTGCGGTTCAGAAATAAATTGTTGTAAAAGGGTCTGTAGATATGAAAAAAGTAAAGATAATCCTGATAATGGCTTTTGTTTTTTTAACCGCTCTGAATATTGCGGGTGCTGAAACCTTCAAGCTGACCCTGGATGAGGCGATAGCACTGGCCCTGGAAAACAGCACAGTTCTGAAAGCAAAGAAGCTCGGGACATTTTCGGCACAGGCAGGTGTAAAGTCGGCGCGGTCGGCGTACTTTCCGGCTGTTTCAGCGGGCGCCTCTTACACACACATTTTTGATGACCAGAAGAGCTCGGATATGACCATAACCGGGTTCCCCACCATACCCGGCAGTTACTACGCAAGCTCAGATCCAATATCTCTTTCTGCCGATGTGAACCAGGTAATCTACACATTCGGGATGAGAAAAAATTCGGTTCTTATTTCAGAGGAAAATGTGAAACTGGCCGGGCTTGATTTCGAAGAGGAAAAAAGAAAACTGGTAATAGCGGTCAGCCGCGCTTTTTACGGATATATCCTCGCAAAGGAAGTTCTCGTGGTAGAGGAGGAAACGCTGTCATACAAGGAGGAGGCGCTTGACGTTGCAAGAAAGCGGTTCGAAGCGGGGCTGAGCCCTGACTACGAGGTATTGAGCTCTGAATCCGATTTGGAAAATTTTAAACCCGGGGTCATTTCTGCTCGTAACCGTGTTGAATTCACCCTCCTGGCAGTCATGGACCTGCTGGGTTTTGATGGGGACACATCGGAGTTCGATGTAGAGCTGACCGGCGTTCTTGAACCCGAGTATTACAGCTTTGAAAAAGATAAGATCATAGAGCAGGCTATCGCGGTCAAGTATGAGGTTTCCCAGTATAAATCAAACATCAGTATGATGTCATTACAGAATAATATAACAAAAAGCCTGAATAAACCCTCTATTGCGGGGTTTGCGAATTACACACTTATGAGCGGTTTCGATTCATCCACCGGGGACCCCAGGTACTGGGGGGAGGATTCATGGGATGGTGTTCTTACGATAGGCGTGAGCGTCCGGATGCCCGTGTCCACCCTTTTTCCATGGGGCAAGGTGAACGCTGACATAAAAAAGGGGGCCCTGGATCTGGAGCAGCTGGAGATGGGTTTGAGCTCTCTTGAAAACGGAATAAGTGTGTAATTCGCAAACCCCGCAATAGAGGGTTTATTCAGGCTTTTTGTTATATTATTCTGTAATGACATCATACTGATGTTTGTTTTATACCGGGA
>DRHN01000092.1 GCA_011049595.1 Spirochaetota bacterium
GTGTTTCCATGCCTGTCAAGAGTGCCCCCGATACCGTAATTCTTTCCCAGGTTGGCTTTCCATACCGGGTCCGCGTTTATAACATCATCCCACTCAAAGAGAATGCCGGTATCCGCGACTTCCCACAGCTGCGGTCCCTGGTACAGCCCGAACAGGTCGGGAAGGTCGCCGCTTAGAAGCGCTGTTTTTATCAGCTCGTCCCATTCGGACAGGTTGTATCCGGTCCTGTCGATCTTTATGTTCGGGTGCATAGCTTCATACACAGGCACTAACTTCTCGAAGGCGTTGTCAAACGCCGGGCCTGCCTGCCAGTCCCATATTTCTATGGTGATGATCTCTTCTTTTTCTTCTTTTTTAGCTGTCTCTTTCGTGCCTGTTTCTTTTGTGCCGGAATCTTTTTTACCGGCAAAAACAGCCGTACCGATAAACACACCCGCCATCACACAGGCTGTGATGAAAACAATCTTCCACATCTTTTTGCCCTTGAAAATTTTCATCTTTTTACCCCCGTTTAATTTGTAAAATATTTGTTCGAAATAAATGATATCTCAAAATCGAAAAATATTTTTAAATAAATATTTACTGAAGAAATGCAGCCGCTTTCAAGTATGTAAGTGTAAATATCCCAGAATCATACCATATATATGTTATCTGTCAAATCATTTTTATCTTAATACCTGTTATTTTCATTAAGGGCAACAACAATTAATAACAAAAATCAATAAAATCCCTTATATTTTAACCGCGCAGGCTGCAATCTGACATGGAGTTTTTTATGACGGGAACCCGAAAATCCACCGGTGTCATCTTCCCCGAACCCGGACGTGTCGTAATTGACGATGTCGATATCCCTGCAATGGGCCCTGAAGACGTCCTGGTAGAAATCGAGCACACTTCCATCAGCAACGGCACCGAAAGGTGGTGCCTGAAAGGCCAGCTTAACCTGCCTGACCAGCCTCCTATGGAATTTCCGCATGTTCCCGGTTATCAAGCCGGCGGAACCGTCATCGAAACCGGCCCTGAGGTTGAAAACATCCGGAAGGGAGACAGAGTTTTCAGCCGGAACTGCCGCCGGCCTGACGGATGGAAGGGCTCCTGGTGGGGCGGACACATTAAGCATCATGTTTCCGACTATAAAACCGTGATCAAGCTGCCGGATGATGTATCCACATATGAAGCTTCCACCCTCCTGCTTGCCCAGGTAGGTTACAACGGGGCCTCAAAGCCTGCGGTCAAACCGGGAGCTTCGGCTGTTGTTATAGGTGCCGGGCTTTTAGGCCAGTATGCCTCACAGGTGCTTTGCCACCGGGGAGCCCATGTGACGATCGCGGATATATCTGAAGAACGGCTTGAAATAGCCAATAAGTATAGTGATGTTGAGGTTTTCAACTGCGCAGGGAAGGATCTCGCAGCCTGTATGCGTGACAAATATCCTGACGGTGTTGCCATCGTGCTCGAGACCGCGAGCAGCAGTAAAACAGTACGGATGGCAATAGATATGCTCGCGTATGAAGGCCAGCTTATTCTGAACGGTTTTTATCCCGGTACTGAAGGTTTGATCGACTGGCACTGGCTGAGGGTGAAAGAGATCACAACATACTGCCCGAACTCACGTACACGCGCCCGCCTCGAAGCCGCGCTTCGATTGATCCAGCAGGGTCATTTAAAAGTAAAAGAGCTGGTCACCCATGAAGTCGGCATAAAGGATGCCTCTGAAGCATACAGCATGCTCCTTGACAGATCGGCAAAATTCCTTGGGATTGTTTTTAACTGGCAATAAATTATTTCAAATATATTTTCATGGATGGACAATCGTTTTTTCTGATGATCTTGACGGCGCTTTTTAATGTTATCAAACTTCAGACAACTCCGGGGTTTTTCTTTTTTAACCAAAAATACAAAGCTGTCTGCACAAGAGCGCCAAGCAGCGCCATAGCTGAACAAAAATAAAAAACAACTTTCATTGAGTAGTTCTGGTAGATCAATCCGCCCATAGATGACCCGAACATCAGCCCTGAACTTAGCAGTGTTTCGTGCACAGCAATTCGCCCGGAGCGATTTACACTGCCGGATATCCCATGGAAAAGGCTGTTGTTGTAGCTGAATGCGCGAACGCCGCCTATCAGTGAAATGTACACGGCAAAGGCGACAGGAGAGGAAATAAAATTCATGGAAAAAATAAGACACGCGAGTATCACCTGGCATGCTACCATAATTGATATCTTGAAATGCCAGAAAGCCGATTGCCCAAGAAGGATAAACACGATTACCGCGATATAGGTGCGTGATTGCATTAATACACCGATGATCTCTTTTTTCAACACAAGCTCTTCTATTGCGAAAACGGGAAAGATATTCAGAACAACCCCTATCACCCCGAAAGTGGTGAACATACCGACCCATCCCGGAAATCTGAGAATTGTACTGGTATCGGACTTTGGTTCCTGTTTATCACCAGACGAAACGTTGTCTTTTTCCAACTCGATTTTTCGAAGCATCAAACTCGCGACCGTAATAAGGGTTCCCGTCAGGAAAAAGAACAAGCCTCCTGCATAAAGAGGGAGCTCTGATTTAACGGCGCTGAGAACACCGGCTAAAATGGGGCCCGCGATCAACCCCGTGTTCCACGATATGTTGAAATATGACATGGATTTTCCCAACCTGGCACCCTCCATATCCTGAGAGACCCATCCTATAATAGGCGGCCAGAAAAAGGATGCCGCAATTCCGTACATTGCATAATATATATAAGCAACTGCAAAAACTTTCGTGAGGAAAATTGACAGCACAAACAAACACATTAAAAAGGAAGACCCGATCATCAAAAAACGTGGAAGGACCCTGTTAAAAAAGGGCCTTACAAAAATACATCCAATTATATAGCTGAAAGACCACAGAGCAGTGAAATACCCTATCTGGCTTGGCGTCGCGTAATAAACTTCCATTATATAGAAAATGATCCCGAGCTTAACAATATTGATGCCTGTCGATACCATAAAAGCGGAAGGAAGTATAATAAATGATTTTCCGAGACCATAATAAAATGATTTAAGGCCCAGACGAACCTGGCTCAAGAAATTAATGGAGCTCATACTTTTAATGCATATTGGTGGTCCCGTGCGGCAGAGACTACAGTGTGGATATGTTCCGGTGGTGCGTCATAAGGTATATCATTTATAAAAAGAACAAACCGCCCATTTACACCTGCTTCATTTATCAACCTCCGTGATCTCTTTTTTATCTCAGAAACCGGCCCCGATTGAATAAGCCCGGCATCCAGACCCATGATCAGCCCAACATCGTTTTTGTCTGCGTACTGCTTATAAAAAGCAGGTCCGAGAACACTTACATCCGGATCGCAGGCCTGGATCATCCCCTTCGACCCATCTCTTTTTATGTCCAGGAGCTTCACTGGATCTTTAATCGTGCTTTCCCCCCACACACCCGCAAGCCGTATCCCGCCGACCTGGCCCTCAAGACGCTTAAAATATTGTATACAGAATTCCTCCAGCAATTCCAGGGATACCAGTGGCGGTGAAGCAAACGCTTCTGATCCGGTTGCGATTGCATTGACCCCTGACCTTTCACGCTGGCACATTATCCATGGGGCCAGAACTTCATCCGTCAGAAAAAGCATAAATTTATGCACTTGCTCGGGGTCCGAGTTTATTGCGGCAATAAGGTTTTCATACCCCATGATCTTGCACACGAGTGTAAATATACCGCAGAAACGTATCTTGGGAGCTAACCCCATATCGATAAGCCTGTCATTGATTTCAATAACATACGGCATCCGCCCGTCTTTTCCGGGCTTCGGCAGGTTTAATTTTTTAAAATTACTGACAGAGCTCAAAAGAGGTTTCTCCGGGTTCACTTCAGGGACTTCATCTCCATTAAACAACAGCCGGGCGCCCATTGCCTCGGCTTCGATATTGTAACAATCATAGCTTATCGTCGGGGCATCAAAGCCGTAAAACTCATCCGCGAATAGTTCACAGTTAAGAAATGTTTCTGCGTTTGTAAAAAAATCATAAGTGGATTCGCCGGCAAGCCCTGCGCTGTGATTGGACATCTGGGCATAAACAGGCACTCTGTCCGGCACACCAGTCTGCGCCTTTTTCATACGGGCAAGACCATCCCGAAATTTGTCAGCAATGTTTTGCATTTATTCATCCCATTGGCAAATCTTGATAGTACAAAGTAATATATATACCCGGATTGTTAAATAAAATATCATTGTGTAGAATAATAGAATTTCTGGCCCTTTTTTATGATAGCAGCTCCATACCGGAATAAAGAAAGATGTTTCAATCCACTCGCTTCGGCATTATGTCGACACACTTGCTTGAAAGTGGTGTGGATTTGAGATATATACAGGAAATCCTGGGCCATAAAAACAGTAAAACATAGGATATTCTACCTATAAGCGTTATTTCCGCAATAATGCATATTATTTATTAAATGTGATAAATATACGCAATACGGCGTGTTATATCCATATTCATGCATAAATCTGCAATGCAGACGGAATTTGTTATGTGCAATTCGAACACCAGCTTTTTAATAAAAGATTTTGCATAATATTAAAAATATGATTAATATTCAAATGATAGATTATTTTTAAATGCCCAGTCATGAGTAAATATAAATATGAGGTTATTATTTATTGGAGTGATGAAGACAAAGCATATATTGCTGAAGTCCCTGAGCTTGCTGGATGTATGGCAGATGGTGATACATATGAAAAAGCACTTCAAAATATACAAGTTATTATTCGCGAATGGATAGAAACTGCAAAATCACTTGGTCGTGAAATTCCAATGCCCCGTGGTAAATTAATGTTTGCATAGATATTTTCACTTTTTTGAATCGACTGAGAATTAACTTTTATTTAGCCCCCGATGTTCGAACTGCACATAACACGGTATTTACGCTGCGCTCCCTTCGGTCGCTTGGCCTTCGGCACATTTGGCTGATTGCTCCAGACGAGGCACCATTATAACTTTCTGCTTTTCATCCGGTCTTTGCTGCTCTTTAGCAGCAAACATCGTAACCGGTACTGTTATACGCAATTGATCGGCGCTTAAAAACTTTTAATATTAACTTTATGTCTTATGTATTTTATATATAATAAAACAGATGTTTTTCTTTATTGAACAATTTTGGAATATCAGTATATTTAAATTATAAGGGGTTATCACAATGACAAAAAAGGACATATTATATAAAGAAATCGAAGCTATTCCTGAAAATATGTTGGACGAAGTTTTAGATTTCGTTGAATATTTAAAATTAAAAGTATCAAAGGATAAATTGGAAACTACATTATTAAGTGAATTAGCACTTAAGAAAGATTGGTTGCTACCTGAAGAGGATGAGGCATGGAAAAATTTGTAAAAGGGGACATAGTTGTGGTTCCATTTCCCTTCTCTGATTTATCTGCATTAAAAAAACGACCAGCAGTTGTAATAACAAGTTTAAAAGGTAAAGATTTAATATTGGCTCAAATAACAAGCAAGAATATTAAGGATGAATATTCAATACCAATAGGCGAAAATGATTTTAATACAGGGAGCCTAAAGCAGAACAGTAACGTAAGACCAAACCGGTCTTTTCCATCATTCAGTGCTTTTCCTCTCAATTTCCTCCATCTATTGAATTAGCTTTTCAACCTGCTTTGGGCTTCGGTTACACCGGTACCGTTATGCGTAATTTGAGCCTAGTTTTTAGCAGTAATATGTTATATGGTTTCTTTGGTGTTGAATAAATTAATACCAGTGTACTTTGAATACATTTCAAAATCTTTATCTATAGTGAAAATAGATAGCTTGTTACGAAGTGCAACCGCACATATAAGAAAATCAATGTGTGAACCTTGAATGCCATTTTTTCTGCATAGATTGTAGAACTCAGCAGCTAACTCATAATCTCGAGAAATGATTGGTAAATCATCAAAAGCCCATAGTTTTTCTTTTAATTTTGAAAATTGCCTTTGATTATCGATCCCAGAGAGAATCTCTTGCCTGATAGGGCCGATTATTATAATATTTAGCTCTTCTATAAGCCTTTTAAGAGAGTCAAGGACTGTTTTTTCATTTGAACTTAGTTTACCTATAGATCTTCTAAAGGCAATTGACCAAATAGAAGTATCAACGAGAACTTTCACTTGCGTTGCCTTAAGGATTTATAACTATAATCTTTATCGTAAGTTATTTGCCCGAATAGTTCGGTTATTTCTATTTGTTTTCTGCGCTGAATATATTCTTTTAGTGCTTCATTAACAGTTTCTTTCTTAGTCTTTTTGTTGCCAATTTTTTGAGCTTCTATGAGTAATTTTTGATCAATAGCTAAATTTGTTGCCATATACTAATCCCCTACACATATCATTACACATTAATATGTGTAAGTCAAGGGGAAAAAGGGAACCCTATTTATTTCACGGTCTTCAAACAGCTTATAGAAAACCAGGAAGTTATTGCGGTAGAATGTATTTTCGGAGAATTACTACAAGGAGCTAAAAATAAAAAAGAATGTGCGATAATTAAAAACTACTGGGAAAACCTACCAAAAATTGAATTTGAATACCTTTGGATAAATGCGGGAGAATTCTCTTCTGATAATAATTTAATAATGAAAGGAGTAAGCTTAATAGATGCTGCTATTTTTATATTTGCCCAAAGAACCAATGCCCGGATTTGGACACTCGATAAAAAATTGAACTCGATCCTGGGAAAAGATATGCAATACGTAACACGAGGATAATTTTTTTAACTACATATAACACGGTGCGACGCTTTTCTTTACATTCTTTATTGATTTTTTCTAACCAGGTTACTATACTAGTTATATGTTAACGAAGAACAATACAATAGGAACTTTCGATGCAAAAACTCATTTATCTCAACTTTTAGAAGAAGTCCGAAATGGAAATAAAATCACTATAACTAAAAGAGGAAAACCTATTGCACGCTTAATACCTTTCAGAAAAGAAAAAAAGCATGAAAGCATTAAAGAAATATTAGAAACATTTGATTCAATTCGTGAATCTGTAAAAGGAAAAGTAAATATTAAAACTTACATTGCAGAAGGTAGAAAATATTAATGAATTGGGTGCTTGATTGTTCATTTTCTGCAGCTCTTTTTCTCCCTGACGAATTTTCTCCAAAGGTGCGCGACTTTTTCGCAAACCTATCAGAGAATGATAAGTTATATGTCCCTTTAATATGGTGGTATGAAATCACAAATGTTTTGATTGTTGCTGAAAGAAAAAACCGGTTGAACTATGTTGAGGTTGTTAAAGTAACTTTATTATTTGAACAGCTGGGTATAGAAACAGATAATACGAATGGTGTCCCATTTTCAAAAGAAATTTACAGGCTGGCAAATCTAAAAAAACTTTCAGCTTATGATGCCGGATACCTCGAATTGGCAATCAGGCAAGAAGCAACTCTTGCGAGTTTAGATAAGCAGTTACTCAATGCTGCTGTAAATTCCGGTGTAGTAATCTATGAATTTTAAGTTACCATTCACTTAAATCTATAAGCGGGTAAATCTTCAGAGCCTGGGGGTGTATTATATGATAAGTCGGATTTGGCATGGGTGGACATCACAAGAAAACGCTGATATTTATGAGCACCTGCTCAGAGATGAGATCTTTACCCGGATTAGCAATCAACATATTAGTGGTTACA
>DRHN01000093.1 GCA_011049595.1 Spirochaetota bacterium
GAACGCTACCCTTGTTTGAACAATACTGCTGGGATACAGTTTTGATGTCAGCTCAAGGCTTGGTATAAAGATATTGGCAGCAAATGATATTTGAGCAAGCGAGAAAAAGAAAATTGTCATCATTATTTTTTTAATTCTTGTCATTTTAATCGTTCTGACCCTGAAATGCGTCGCGTATTTAACTGCCGCTTCTTTATTAAGAATAGACCACTCCTTAATACCTTGTCAAGGGTATATAATCCACTTCTACAGGGTACCTTCTCCAAGGATTTTTATAAGTTATTTTAAAAATCGTGCAGAATTCAGAGCTTGTCAGTTCAACACAACCTTTTTCACGGTGGAATTATCGAGGTCCGGGTTATAATCCAGTATGATAAACGGAAAGGCGCCGCCGCCGGTTTTATCCAGCGTAACTTCTCTGTCGTTGTTGATATCATCCAGCATTTTGTTCACCGGAAAAAAATTGTCAAAGACAAGGGCCTTGTTGTGAAATGACGCGGATATAAAACCGAAACTGGTGTTAACGTCGCTGCTTTTTGCGGGGTCCGTGGAATAGATAAACAGGTTAGGTTTCTCCTTGAAATTTGCCCCCCACATTGCAAGGAACGGACTGTCGTTGTGGGTGTTTGCACCGGTGTTCACGAGTCTTGTCAATTTTTCATCATTGAGCTCCAGGATAGTAATTCCGCCGCCGAAATTCATACCTCCGATCTCAAGAATAATTTCATCTTTTCTGTCGCCGTTCAGATCAAAGGAGATCAGCTTTTTAACGGGCAGCGGTTTATGGTACTGAACTTTATCCTTAAGGGTGAGCCTGTTCCTGTAGTACTCGATTTTTTCCGCGTGAATATAATAGGTCGTTGTCCCGTCATTATCGATTACTTTGTTCTTCTTTATATAAACAAGATACGGATCCTGTCCATTAAGCTCTCCTATTGTGATCAAAGGTGCGTCAATTTTGTATATCATCCTCGCTATGTTTTTTTCAGGATCATAATCGTACAGGTATGAAAAATTATTCCCCGACGCCGCGATTACAGGTGAATCAAATACAGCGTGGTTTAAAATTTTTATGCTGCTGACAGAAGTATTTCTCAATTTTATTTCATAAATCCTTTCGAAGTTATCAGCTGCCGGTTCAAATCCACTGATAACTGTGTCGCGTTTGCTGTTTTCTTTGTCAAGCAGTATGATCTCATTTATTCCGTTGCCGTTCAGATCGCCTGTTACAAAATAACCGGGCCGGGCCGGTATTGACCCGATTTCCATGAGGCTGATCTCCTCCGGGGGAGGGGGCGTTTGAATTTTTAACGGCGGTTCATCCTTTTTTTGTGTTTCTTTTTTTTGCGTTTCTTTTAATTTAATGAATTCACCGTACATCCATCCTTCAAGGCCGGTTTTTTCAATTTTTATGCGGTACCAGTAATTTTTCATGTTTTTGATCGGCTCGACTTTTTCTCCCCGCTCCATTACGTCGATTACTGCCCCCTTGTTCGCCTTTGCAATGATCCGGTGCTCCAGCGAAGGACCGCTCCGGATACGTACGTAATCCCCTGTGACATATCCTGTGTCCCCCTTTTCGAATGTACCGTTAGCGATTATGCTGATGTCCTGGGAGTGAAGTGGAAAAGAGATAAACAGAAAAAATAAAAAGTATGGAATTAAAGTTTTATTCATGATATAAATATTCTTGAAAAAAAAGTTATCTACTGTTATTTTTATCGTACCGAGTTGAAATAAAGTAAACACTCAAATTTATTTTTATCGTTTTTCATGTACAGGTAAATATTTCGATGTGAGACAATTCAGGTTTTTATAGCAGCTTATTCTTTCCGGAGGTATTTTGTGGAACGCGTTGTTATAGCCAGGGAGGGTTGCAAAGGGTGTGAACTGTGTATAGCGGCATGCCCCAGGACAGTTCTTGTGATGTCAGATGATTTTAATAGATCCGGTTATCATTACAGCATATTTAAAAATAAAGAAGACTGCAACAGCTGTACCTTCTGTGGAATTATCTGCCCTGATGTCTGCATTGAGGTGTACAAATAATTATTTCCGGTGGCTATTCACGCAATTTTCAATCCTGTAAGAAGGTTTTCTTTTGATTTATGTCAAAATGATAACTCAGGGTCGAGTTATAAAATTAATGTTAATTACCACAATATAACAGGAGACTAAATATGAGTAAAAAATTACTCATGAGGGGCAATGATGCTCTGTGTGAGGGCGCGATAATTGCAGGGTGCAGATACTATTTCGGTTATCCGATCACTCCTCAGAATGAGATCCCTGCCTACATGGCGCTGAGGATGCCCGAGGTTGGAGGTTGTTTTTTGCAGGCGGAAAGCGAAATAGGTTCCATTAATATGGTGTGGGGGGCAAGCGCTGCCGGGAAAAGGGCAATGACCTCTTCTTCCTCCCCCGGGATCAGTTTAATGCAGGAAACAATATCCTACCTGGCTGGAGCGGAGCTTCCGGCTGTAATCGTTAATATGGTCAGGGGGGGGCCCGGCCTGGGTAATATCGCGCCTGCCCAGTCCGATTATTTCCAGGCTACCAGGGGCGGCGGGCATGGTGACTACAATGTTATAGTTCTTGCTCCAGCCACGGTGGAGGAGATCGCGCAACTCATGATCGATGCTTTTGACCTGGCTGATATCTACCGGACACCGGTGCTCGTGCTGGGAGACGGCGCTCTCGGGCAAATGACCGAACCGCTTGTGCTCCCGGAGCCTTCGAAAAGAGTGCTTCCGGAAAAGGACTGGATCCTCGACGGCGCGAAAAACCGGGAGGAAAGAGTTTTAAAAAGTCTAAGGCTGTCACCGCAGGGAGCGCTTGAAGAGCTGAATCATAAATTGCAAGAAAAGTACGACGAAATCCGGAAAAAGGAAGTCCTGTACGATGAGTATCTCATCGATGATGCTGAAATTGTTCTCGTGGCTTTCGGTATGTCTTCAAGGGTCTGCAAATCCTCGATAACGATGGCAAGGAGCAGGGGTATAAAGGCAGGTATGATAAGGCCCATAACTCTCTGGCCTTTCCCAACAGATATTATCGCTCAGCTGGCAGACACAAGAAGGGTCAGGGCGTTCCTGGATGTGGAGATGAACATGGGGCAGATGATCGATGACGTCAGACTGGCTGCCAATGGGAAAAAGGAAGTTCATTTCTACGGAAGGACAGCCGGGATGCTTCCGGACGAAAATGAGCTCCTTAACAGAATAGTGGAGGTTTTCAATGAAAGCGTTGTATACGAGGCCTGAGTCTTTAAAAGATGTAAAGATGCACTACTGCCCGGGCTGCGGTCACAGTACAGTTCATAAAGTCCTTGCCCAGATAATCGACGAGCTTGGAATAAGAGAAAAGACTATCATCGTAGCTCCTGTCGGCTGCTCGGTGCTCATCTACAATTATTTTAATTGTGACGGGACCGAATCACCGCACGGAAGGGCACAGGCTGTTGCAACAGGACTGAAAAGGGCCCTTCCGGACAGGGTAATCATCGGCTATCAGGGTGATGGAGACCTCGCGGCAATAGGGACCGCGGAATCGATCCACGCGGCCAACCGTGGAGAGAACTTCACTCTTATTTTTATAAACAATGCTATTTATGGAATGACCGGCGGCCAGATGGCGCCGACCACGCTTGAAGGGCAAAAAACAAAAACTTCACCTTTCGGTCGTGACACGTCTCAAACAGGTGAGCCTTTAAAGATGTGTGAGCTCCTGAACCAGCTTGGGGGGCCGGTGTATATTGAGCGCACATCTGTTCACGATGTTAAAAACATAATTAAGACGAAAAAGGCAATAAAGAAAGGCATCGAGTATCAAATAAAAGGAAAAGGTTACAGCTTTATCGAGATCCTCGCAATGTGCCCTACGAACTGGGGGCTTTCTTCGCTTTCGTCTGTGCAATGGGTGAAAGAGAGTATGATGGACTACTTCCCTCTCGGAGTGATAAGGGACAACGGGGGGGAGCCTGAATGACGGAAAAACTTATTATCGCAGGTTTCGGCGGTCAGGGAGTTATTCTCGCGGGTAAACTCCTTGCATACGGGGGCATGATAGACGGGTTTAATGTTTCTCATATACCTTCTTATGGAGTTGAGATGAGGGGGGGTACCGCGAATTGTGCTGTAATAATATCCGACAAAGATGTCGCATCTCCACTTGTGTCTCACCCGACATCATTGATCGTGATGAACAAACCTTCTCTCGACAAATTTGAGAGTGCCGTTGTTCAAGATGGGAATATTTTTGTAAATGAGTCACTGATCGAAAGAAAGGTCGAAAGGGATGATGTGAAGGTATTCTATGTCCCGGCCAACAAATTGGCCGAAGAAGCCGGGAACGGAAGGGCAAGCAATATGGTCATGATCGGGGCCTTTATTGCCGGGACAGGAGTTGTCACGAAGGAAAACGTAAAAAACTCACTGACTGAAGTAATATCCCGGAGGAATATCAAATATAACGAGGTCAATTACAGGGCGTTTGATATGGGTTTTGATTATGTGAAAAACCATTAAAATATACTTAAAACGACGCCTTTATGTTCAAATAAGCGGTCAGAAGATCTCTTGATTGGGTAAGAACATTTATATCGACCTTGATCTTCCAGGTCACTCCTGATGTGAATATGCTTACATAAGGAGATACGGCAATACCGAGCGTTTCGAGTTTATTTGTCTGGATGTTGAGCTCAGCTCCCCCCGAAAAATTACTCGCTTCAGGTTCGTAGTTTAAATCAAAGTTAAAATCTATATCATTTTTTTCATCTGTATAGACATAATTCCTGTCGATATAGTTGTAATGGATCGCGGGCCGGGTAAAGACTGAAAGTATTAAATTCAAGTTTTTCATCCGGAACCATTCTTCCAGCAGCAGATATACATCGTCGAGGGCCAGTTGTCTTCCCTGTTCAAGGGTCAGGTATCCGGCGGTGAAATAGATATCAGTGACTTCACCTGCGTAGGTAAATTGGGTACCGATACGATACTGGCTGCTTGACACGCCTGCAAAAAAAGAAAAAGTAACCGGGCCATTATCCACCCAGAAGTTAATATCCATTGAATTTATGTAATCGCTTCCATACCTCTGGTATGTGAATAATTGGCCCCCTACCAGGTCATAATAGTGCGACGCAAGTATTATCCCTGTCCCCAGCACCGGGAAGTAGCCGTTGTAATCGAACCCCGGGTCCCTGTGATACAGGTGCCCCTTGTAATGATTACCCTCTCCTAAAATTCCGTAATACCCTGTCCAGTAGGTTATATCGAGCACTTTGAATATATCCAGCACGGATGCCTGAGCCCCGTCAAAAAGAATGGTCCCGGTACGTTTGTGTTCGATGTCCGGGTTGTAGTACTGGAAAAGGAGCTTGCCCTGATATTTATACCCGCCTTCAAAGGAAATATCGACAAGTCCCCTAGTTTCGATCTGGGCCTGGAGGTTTATTCTTGACGTCAGGTCCATATTTGTAATAAATACATTAGCACCGAAAGACAGCCGGGTCCCGGCCGTGAATATTATCAGGAGAAGAAGTAAAATGCATTTTGATAGTTTCATGGTCTCTCTCGCATACGTCTTAATTTTTGTCACAGCCCCGCAACTGCTCAGGCCAGCCCTGCATATGCTACTGTTTTGAGAAAATGTTGTGGAAGAGGTTCCCGAGCGATTCTTCAACCTGGGATGCTATAGAGAAGCGGTCCAATTTATTTAAGAATTTCGATCTCTGTGACAGCTCATCCGGATTAGAGCGCTTGAACTCTTCCAGGAGGATGCGATAACTTGTATTTTCTGTATCATAATTTACGGCCTCTTCAAGAAAGAACTCCACGCGCGCAGTTTTTCCAACGTTGTAGTTACAGATGGCGATGTAAACGCAGGCAGAAGCGAGTTTTCTCGTGTCTTCCAGGAGGTTGTACGCTTCGATGAGAAAATGAACGGCAGCATCCCAGACCTTCAGCTGATAAAAGGCATACCCCGCGTCGAAAAAATATTTACCGTTTGTATCGTCAAGTTCGGTTGCTTTTACAAGAGGGTCGATGGATTTTCTGTATTCGTTGATCTCCAGGTACGCGAGACCAAGTAAATTGTAAAGGGTTGGATTTTTTGAGAAATTAAGGGCGTTTGTAAAATTTTCTATTGCGCGGTGAAAATTTCCGCCATTAAAATAATTTAACCCTTTGTAGAGGGAATCTTTCGCGTTTTCTGAGATATCGTTATAATTGTTTTTATTCTTTTTTCTTTTACCGGAAGTTTTCGGCTTTTTGTAGTGGACCTCTTCCCCGACAAGTGCGTGGTATGCTTCGTTTATCTCTTTGAACTTTTCTTCAGCAAGGTCCGCCAGAGGGTTTCCCTGGTGTTTATCCGGGTGATATTTTGCGGCGAGCTTTCTGTACAGCCTTTTTATGTCTTCAGTTTTTGTCGAACTGTCTATCCCCAGTATTCTGTAATAATCTTTTTCCAATGTCGGACCCTTAGTTAATAGAATTCTAAGTTAGATTACGGAATATTTCAAGATTTTATTAGGGCAAAATCCTCAATCCTGATTTATAAGTAAAAATATGTTACCGATACAGTATATATGTTTTCAGTCTAAATTTAATAGATGATCCTGTGAAAAGTATACTTTTTATTACAATTTTTACATTTGTCTCCTCGGCTCTGTTTGCCCAGGAAGTAGGATTTATGGGGTTGAATATCGGGATGAGCAGGGAAGAGGTTTTGAACTTTGCCGATGACAATGATCTGATAAAAGTCCCTAAAAACCGGGATGTAGAGTTTTTTCCAGTTGAAGACAGGAAGATACTTTCATTTTCTGTTCTGCCGGAAATACCTGATATGTATTTACAATTTTATGATGATAAATTATACGCCATTACGGTTATTTTCAATGAAAAATACATCGATTATTACACACTGATCGGTGTCCTTGAAAATAAGTATGGTCCTTATGCCGAGCTGGTTCCTGAATGGAGAAAATGGCAGATCGAGGAAATCGAGATCAGGGTGGAAAAACCTGCAGTTGTCAAGTACATCGCTCTGGATGAGTTTATTGAGGCTGCCGGTTTTGAAAGTCAAAGCACAACTTCCGGCAAAGAAAGAAAAGAAATGATCCTCGAAGGGTTGTAGGAGGATATATTTTTTCAGATTTTATCCTCATTCACGGATTTTAATAACAATTGGTTGAACCAGTGACCTGTTCAGGGCCCTTTTCGCAGCCCCACTGCTTTATCCTTGAGGTCTTTTATTGCGGACCCGGAAAATGCCTTGTTGCCTAAAATAAATACGGTGTTGTTCTGAAACAGCGGCTCTTTATCGATTGGAAATGGTGTGGAACGGACAGCTTCCGGCCAGATTTTTGTCCCCGGGATCGGTGAAAAATATGAGAGATAGGGACTGCCGCCTGCCCTGCTCACAAACTCCAGCGATTTTTCCACACTCCCGGCGGTTTGCGACGGGAGCCCCGCCATTATATATGTACCGATATCTCTTTTCCCGTACCCGGCTTCTCTTAACAAATTGACTGCCCGCATGTAATCTACGTTGCTGGTCTTGTTGCCGAATTTGTTCTGAAGTTTTTTATCCGTTGTCTCCAGCCCGATGCGTATGGTCTTTATTCCTGCGCTGTAAAACAGCCGGGCGATTTTTTTTGTCATGAGGCTTGAATGAATGCCGTTTGGCAGATGAAAGAAAAATTTCCTGACATTTTCAATGATTTTTTCGAGTATCGGGATTATGTGGTTCTCCGGGTCTATGAGTATGGCATCATCATAAAAAGCGACGTTCTTCACGTGGAACCGCTTTGAGTATTCCATTATTTCAGATACAACAGAAGACACGCTTCTTTTGAAAAAGCCGCGGCATAAGATCCCGGATGCGCAATAACTGCACGAATAAGGGCAACCCATCCTGGTCAAAACCGAAAAAAACACGCTATTTTTATGAAGCTCATGCAGCGGCAGGGGATAATCCGGAAAACCGGGTGGCGTTAGGTCACCATTGAAATGTTTTCCGGTTATTTGTTCTATCATCTTTATCAGCTCGACATGGCTGTCAGCATTGTATATGTGATCGGCGCCCGACCCGGCTTTTGCATGCCCTGGGCACAGCTTTGTATATATTCCGCCCAGGATCAGCTGTATCCCGGGCCCGAAAGTTTTTTTTACCATTTTTATTGTTTTAAAAACCCCCGGATACCAGTATGTCATGACTGAAGTAACAAGTACAATATCAGGTTCGCCTGCATTGTGGAGATGTCTTATGAACTCATCGTCTTTTATGCCGTAGACGGCAAAGTTCCTTTTTACAAAAGAGAGGCATTCGGGTTTCGGGATTATATGCCGGCGGTACTTCGAACATCCGTTTTCTTTTTGTCTGGGGTTCGTTTCCTCGATACTTTCCAGGCAGTTTATGTAAGTAAGACTGGCCCCCGCTTTTTTGAGGATAGAAGCCATGTAAAAAAGGCCCAGAGGCTCAGCCCACAGATTGTAGGCAGCGAAGTCCGATAACCAGGGATTGATCAATAAAATTGAAATATTGTCCTTCATATAATTAGTTCTTGTTGAATAATTCGCATTTATTATAATTAAAGTAACTTCAAAATTATTAACTAATTGAATATAAATAGTTAAATAGAACTAATTATTGAGTTGGTGAATTATTCACCAACAACTAATTTGCTGCGGCTCCCGTTCGTGAAGACGGTCAAAAATATACATTTATTACGTCAAATAGAAATATAATGTTACATTGATACTGAAATATATTATTGTTAGCAACAAGGGATGCGTTATGGGTTATGAGAATAAAAATTTCATCATGGACATGGATGGTGTAATATACTTCGGAAACAGCCTTATCGATGGAGCGAAAGAATTTATCGATAAACTGAAAAATAACGACAACAAATACCTGTTCCTCACTAACAACTCGAGCCAGACTCCCCTTGATCTCAGTAAAAAACTTTCCTATCTCGGGGTTGAAGTCCCCCCAAAAAATATATTTACATCGGCAGTAGCTACCGCGTCATTTCTGAACAGACAGAAAAAGGGAGGCAGCGCGTATGTAATTGGCAGCTCCGGGCTCTACAACGCTCTTCACGATGTGGGGTACCACATAACTGAGTTTAACCCTGATTACGTGGTGATCGGCGAGACAAGAAGCTACTCATACGAGGTCATTGAAAAGGCGTGTAAATTTATCATGGAAGGGGCGAGATTTATCGGAACAAACCCGGACCTGACCGGTCCCACCGATTTTGGCATTGTGCCGGCCGTAGGGGCCCTCACTGCGCCGATAGAGCTTGCAACCGGTGTAAAACCCTACTATGTCGGCAAGCCGAACCCTCTCATGATGAGATCGGCTTTGAGAAGGTTGAACTCCCATTCGGAGAATACCGTAATGATAGGGGACAGAATGGACACCGACATAGTTGCGGGGCTCGAAACGGGGCTCGAAACAATCCTGGTACTCACGGGTGTAACCAAAAAAGAGGATATCAGGAAGTATCCCTATCAGCCAAGCAGGATATGTAATTCGATCAAAGATATATACGATCTGTTGTAAATACTATGGCGTTGAGGTTATCGGCAAAACATTTTTTTCGCCCTTTTAATGCTTCGGACTTGAAAAAGATATCCCCCTCGAGAATGACCCATGTCTTCACATGATAATATAGAACTGAATAATCGGGGATCATATTGCAGCGCACACTGTGATAAATAATAAATAAACGCTGGTATTGACTTTTTTTAAAAATCTCATAAAATTGAGATAGGGCGTTTTTACGTAATGAAAATATTACAGTTTTACATACTCAAAGAGTTTATACCTCCCTATTTGGGGAGCACAGCATTTTTTACAATGCTGCTTCTTCTTGAAAGGGTTATGAGCTTTGTGGGTCTTGTGGCCCGCGGTTATGCAACAGTAATCGATTTAATAGTGCTCGTATTTTACTCAATCCCTCCAACAATGGCACTCACGATGCCCATGTCGAGTATTATGGGGGCTTTGATTTCAGTAGGCCGTCTTTCGAACGACGGTGAAATTACTGCTATGCGCGCAAACGGGATACGTCTCAGTTCGATTTTTCTTTCACTTTATATGATCGGGGCTGTAATTGGGGGGGTGAGTTTTTACATGACAGACAGGCTTGTTCCCATAGGGAATATAAAATTCAGGACGCTATTTCAGAGATTGACAATTGCCCGCCCTGATGTTCAGATAGAAGTACACAGTATAAACGAGCTTTCCGCCCAGTACACGCTCCTGGTCGATGTAGTAGACGAAAAGACTGGTGATCTTCTGGACGTAACAATTTTTGAGAGCAAGGAAGACAAATATGTAAAAACGATTACAGCTCAAAAAGGATGGTTTCTTACTGATAATGAATCTGATGAATATATTACTCTCAGGCTATTACGTGGTACGATTATCGATCCAAAAGATAAAACCGGTAAGCAGTTTAACAGCACGCTTTTTGAAGAGTTAGACCTTAATATACCGCTTGAGAAGAAAGAGCTGCAAAACATAGTAAAGAAACCCCGGGATATGAGCATGAAGGAATTAAAAGCGGGCATTGAACAGGAAGAGAAGGGCACAAGATTGCATAATACTTACATTTTAGAATACCATAAAAAGGTTGCCATACCGTTCGCGTGCCTGCTTTTTGTTTTTCTGGGAACTCCTTTTGCTGTTACACGGGGACGAAGCGGTAAAGGGCTGGGGCTCGGTGTCGGGGTATTGATAATTTTTTTGTACTACCTGGCTCTTCTTTCCCTGGAGCGCAGGGGAAAGTCCGGAGCCATTCACCCTGCCATGGCTGTATGGCTGCCAAACATCCTTTTTTCTATTGTCGGGACTATCAACCTGATAAAAAGGGGAAGAATGTGAGCTTTTTTCCGGGAAAAACTTATTCATCATTTATCATACGTGAATTTATTATAGCATTTATTGTTTCTATCATTTTCATTCTTGGGCTTTCTTTCATAGTTAGAGTTATTCAGGAAATTGACAAATATAAGGAGTTTACAGTTACCCAGGTAATTATTATCCGGTTATTAGAAGCCCCTGTGATTATTATGAGAGAGTGCCTTCTGGCTTCAAGTATGTTTGCATCCGTCTTTACGATGGCCAAGCTTTCAAAGAACAACGAAATCCTTGCGCTGAGAAGCTGTGGTGTAAGTGTCTATAAAATAATTACTCCGCTGATTGTTGTCGGGTTCCTGATTTTTTTATTATCAATTCTTTTTGAGGATAAGGTTGTGATAAAGAGTCTGGTTATGAAAGATAAATATAGGGATTATTTGAGAGGTAAAGAACAGAGAGTATATACCAGAGACAGGAGCAACATCATTGTTTTCGGGGAAAACAATGTTATTTACAAAATTGACAGATATCTGTCCGGAAAAGAAGAGATGTCCGGAGTAATGATCATTCAAAAAATGAAAGGGAGCAAAATAGCATATAGAATCGATGCAGAGTCGGCCGGTTGGGATGGAAGCCGATGGGTTTTTTACAACGGTGTTTACCGCAGCTTCAGCGAAAACGGGTCTATTGATGATCGAGAGGTTTTTTCTGAATTTAAAACGGATATCAGAGATAAGCCCAGGTATTTCGGGAGGGAAACAAGGAATATTATTAATATGACTTTAAAGGATGGTTACAAATACATTACAATGCTGAGAAAAATGGGTTTTGATTATAAAAAAAATCTCACAAAGTACCACAGAAAGATCGCGACCTCTTTCACTTTCTTTCTTGTCATTATCATCGGGCTTGCCCTGGGCAGCATGCCTTTCAAAAACGCCCTGGTTGTCAGTTTCAGTATGACCCTGGGAATAGTGCTGGTTTTCTTTTTTATAATCGAAATCGGATATACTTTCGGCAAAAGCGGGAAAATACCTCCGGCAATGGGCGGCTGGATTGGGAACATAATATTTCTTGTCCTGTGCGTCTATTTGATGCGAAAACTCAGAGTCTGACAATGGGAAAAGAAAAAATCATCATCAGGGGCGCGCGGGCCCACAATCTAAAATCGATCAACCTTGAACTGCCGAGAGATAAACTCATTGTTATTACGGGATTGTCGGGGTCGGGAAAATCTTCACTTGCTTTCGACACGATATACGCGGAGGGGCAGAGAAGGTATGTTGAGTCCCTGTCAGCTTACGCGCGTCAGTTTCTCGGGCTCATGGAAAAGCCTGATCTGGATTATATTGACGGACTGTCACCGGCAATAAGTATTGAGCAGAGGACTGCCCGCAGGAACCCCCGTTCTACCGTAGGTACAATTACGGAAATTTATGATTATCTCAGGCTGCTGTTTGCCCGCATTGGCAAGCCTTTTTGCTACAATTGCGGGAGGGTGATAAAAAGCCAGACTGTAGATCAGATTGTTGACCGGATCATGGGATATGACAGCGGTGAGAAGCTGGTAATATTTGCCCCTGTTGTCAGGGGGAGAAAGGGGGAGTTCAAGAAAATATTCGAGGATGCTCTTAAGAGCGGGTTTGTCCGCCTGAGGATCGACGGTGAATTGAAAAGAATTGAAGAAGCCGCAGCCCTCAGCATAAACAAGCAGAAGAGGCATGATCTGGACATTATTGTTGACAGGGTCGTGCTAAAAGATGAAAGCCGGAAGAGAATAGCGGAATCAGTTGAAGCTGCCGGGATGTTGACCGAGGGGCTTGTAGGTGTTATCAGGGAGGACAAGACCGAGGAGCTTTTTTCAAAAAAATTAGCCTGTTTACATTGTAATCTGAGCTACCCGGAATTACAGCCCAGGATATTTTCATTCAACAGCCCGTACGGGGCGTGCACGGAATGTACGGGGCTGGGCATCAAAATGGAGTTTGATCCCGATCTGATAATCCCGGACAAATCGCTCTCTTTCAATGAGGGCGCGATCGCCACGCTGGCCCCGCGGTCAAGCTGGGCCAGAAACACTTTCAACGCTTTTGCGAAACATTTCAATATATCGCCGGATGAGGCTATCAGCAGTATCCCCGAGGATATCTATAAAGAGCTTCTGTACGGTACTGACGAAGAGCTGGATTTTGTCCACAATCACGCGGACGGAAAAGGGCGATGGGAATACAAGTCCAAATATGAAGGTGTGGTAAAAAACCTCGAGCGGCGGCACAGGGAAACTAAATCCGAAAATATGAGAGAGTGGATGCAGGAGTTTATGAAGATGATAACCTGTCCGGTCTGCGGGGGGAAAAGACTAAAGAAAGAAAGCCTGGCCGTAAAAATAATGGACCATTCTATCATAGACGTGACCGAGATGACCGTTGAAAAGGGGGTGGAATTTTTTGAAGACCTTCGTCTGACAGAAAGAGAGCAGCTTATCGCCCGCCAGATCATCAAAGAGATCAAGGCACGCCTGTTATTTCTGAACAACGTCGGGATCGGGTATCTGTCTCTGGACAGAAAAGCTGAAACCCTCTCCGGCGGGGAAGCCCAGAGGATCCGTCTGGCGACCCAGATCGGCTCAGGACTTGTCGGGGTGCTCTACATTCTGGACGAGCCGACGATCGGGCTTCATCAAAGGGACAACGGGAGGCTGCTGGAAACTCTGAGACATCTGAGAGACCTTGGAAATACACTTATCATCGTTGAACATGATGAGCAGACAATTGAAAGCGCTGATTATGTAGTGGACATGGGGCCGGGTGCGGGGGAGCACGGAGGCGAGGTAGTTGCCTGCGGTATTCCAGCAGATATAAAGAAAAATCCTTCTTCGATCACAGGCAAGTATCTTAACCGGGAGATGCGGATACCTCTGCCGGAAAAGAGGAGGTCAGGGAACGGCAATTTTCTATCTCTCAAAGGAGGTAGAGAGCATAATCTGAAGGCTATTGATGTTAATTTTCCTCTGGGGACGTTTATAGCTGTGACCGGTGTGTCCGGCTCGGGGAAATCCAGTCTTATTAATGACGTTCTTTATCCAGTCCTTGCGAACCGCTTGAACATGGCAAAATTAAACCAGGGGGCTTACAATGATATCGAAGGCACGGACCAGCTCGATAAAGTTATCAGCATAGATCAGTCCCCGATCGGAAGGACTCCACGTTCAAACCCCTCTACCTACACGGGAGTATTTACACCGATAAGAGAGCTTTTTTCTTCGCTTCCCGAGTCGAAAGTTCGGGGATATCTGCCCGGGAGGTTTTCATTCAACGTTCAGGGCGGAAGATGTGAAAACTGCGGAGGCGGAGGGGCGATCCGTATCGAAATGAACTTTCTCCCCGACATCTATGTCACCTGCGATGTTTGCAGGGGAAAAAGGTATAACAGGGAGACCCTGGAAGTAAAGTATAAACGAAAAAATATTACGGACGTCCTGAACATGACTGTGGAAGAGGCGCTTGATTTTTTCAGGAATGTACCGCAAATCAAACGAAAACTTGAAACATTGCATGAGGTAGGCCTCGGTTATATCCGGCTTGGGCAACCGGCAACAACTCTGTCGGGCGGGGAAGCCCAGAGAGTAAAACTTTCCTCGGAGTTGTCAAAGCGGAGCACAGGAAAAACATTCTATCTTCTCGACGAGCCGACCTCGGGGCTGCATTTTGACGATGTAAATAAACTTCTGATGGTTCTGCAGAGGTTTGTTGATAACGGCAACACGGTCCTTGTTATCGAGCACAATCTCGATGTTGTTAAAAATGCCGATTATATCATTGATCTTGGCCCGGAGGGCGGGGAAAAAGGCGGCGAAGTGATCGCCTGCGGAACACCGGAGGAAATTGCCGCTGCCGAGGTTTCCTACACCGGCAGCTATCTCAAGCCATTTTTAAGGCAGTTTGCCTTGCAGACGGGTGAGACCGGTCAATGAGATACCGTGATTTCGTTTTCCGTAGTTTCCACGATCTCGGGAAGCTTAATGCTTATTATCAGGGTATGGTTTTGTTCACAAAATGATATTATACCATTGTACTGATCGATTATGCTTTTGGAGATTTCGAGGTCTGTAATTATCATCCCCATCAGAGGAGAGGGCGGGCTGTCAGGGTCGGTTCCGTTTATAACGGTCCTGATTTCTAATACCGCATACCCCTTTTCTTTCTTTGTTGTTATATCTATTGTTTCACTGCCAGTATCCAGGAGATCTAAGAATAAGGTCAGCAGCAGGTGGAAAAATTGACTTTCTGATATATAGGTTTTTACGTTGCTGCCGGTGTCGCGCATTGAAATAAACACATGTTTTTCTTTTGCAACCGGTCGAATAAAGGACACAACCTTTTCAACGATAGTGCACATTCCGATCGTGACTGCCAGTTTGTGATCTATACTGTGCAAATCCGTGAGCTGCTTTATTACGCCCTTTATTCTCTCGACACTTTTTTCAATTATGTCAAAATCACGTTGGATCGTATCTGCATTTTTCATGGTAGCGATCTTCTGCTTTATAATATCTGTGATAGCTACCATGCTCTGAAGCGGATTGTTTATTTCATGCGCGATGCTCACTGCAAGTTTTCCTGTTGAAACAAATTTTTCCGAGGCGATAATGTTTCTGATATGTGTGGCTTCTTTCAGCCGGAGTTTTCTCAATTCCGCGGCGTTGTCCATGACTTTTAACAGCTCTGCGGGTTTGAAAGTCCCTTTCTTCATATAGTAAAATATATTTTCACTTGTTGATTCGATCGGCGGCCATTCCTCTTCGTAGGCTGTGATAACGATATTCACGATGTTTGGATCTACCTCTTCCCTGGTGAAGTGTATCAGGTCCTTACCTGAAATTCCGGGAAGCAGGAGATCGTAGATCACAATGTCGTATTTATTATCAGAGAGCATGCGTTTTGCTTCAATCCCGTCCCTTGCCCAGTCACAGGGGTATTTCCTTTCTATTACATTTTTCACATACGCGCCGTGATGGTCTTCATCTTCTATGATTAGAACTTTAACCATGTGACCTTCCTTCCACAGGAAAGATTATTTCAATGACCGTACCGCCGCCTTTATTTGGCAGGGCTTTTATCGACCCGCCGTGTAAATTGACCATTGTCCTGGTGACGCTCAACCCGATCCCGCTGCCATTTGCTTTTCCGGAAGTAGTGTAAAATGGTTCGAAAATCCTGTCAAAGTCTTCAGCGCCGATACCTTTCCCGTTGTCTAAAAAATGTATTTTCAGTCTGTCTTTTTCTCCTTTACCGTTTATTTCTATAGTTCCTGAACCCGATATGGCATCGATGGAGTTTGCCATCAGGTTCAGGAAAATTTGTACAAGCATGTTCCGGTTGCCGAAAATAACAAGTCCGGAGGTATTGTTTTTAAACCTGATCTGTTTTTCTTTCAACCTATGCTCGAGGAGAAGATAGACTTCGTTTATTATCTCGTCCATTGCAGTGGCCTCAAATTTGCCGGTTTCCATTTTCGAAAAATCCATTATGCTGTCGATTATGGCAAAGGCTTTTTCCATGCTCCTGGAGATCAGTTCCATGTCCTCCTTTACACCGCTGTCTTCCTCCTCCTTACCGTCCGTCCGCTTTATTATCCGCAGATTTTTTTCCTCAATATCTGAAATAATAAGCTCGGGTATGCCTTTTACAACGGCAAGCGGGCTTCGAAGGTTATGCGCAATCCCAGAGGCAAGTTCACCTAAAGTGGCCATCTTTTCCCTCTGGATGGTACTCTTTTCGTCCTCGACCCTTTCGGTAATGTCGTGTATTAATATGAGCAGCTGCCCGGTACCGGCTATCAGATTTGTATCTAAATGAAAAGTCAGGTCTCCTCCCGCTTTCCGCAAAGTAACATCACCGCTTTTTTCCTGTGTCACAATCCTGTTGAGAGTGGCCTGAAGATTGTTTTCCATAAATATGTCGAGCTGGAAAAAGTTTTTGTTTTTCAGATCCTGTCCCATAATAGCTTGCGCTTTTTTATTAAAGGTCGTTATTAAACCTTCCTCATTAATGCTCAGAATCCCCAGCGGAGAGTTTTCGAGTATAAGTTCATTGATCCTGGCCAGCCTTTGCGCTCTTTCATTTTCATCTTTGAGCTGTTTTACTGCGATATTCAATTTTTCGGTCTTTATCTTATTGGTCAGGTGGAGTTTAATGTTGTTTAGTCCCAGCGAGAACTGGTCAAAAAATATCCTTAAATCCCCGGGCACGATCTTTGTATCAGATTCAACAAATAATTTTCCCAGTTCGCCGCCTTCGCCGGAATCAAGGTAAAAAATTGTCACATGCTCATTATCTTCCAGACCGGAAGTATTCCCGGCATCCCTGCTGATGATTTTTCTTCTTTCCTCGATCTCAAGTGAAGTAATTGTTTTCCCGTCTTCTGTGTATAATTTTGGGAAAAATACTTTGTAGAATATGGATCTTTCACTGTTGAGGTAAAACTCACATGAAACTGAACTGAACCTGAAATTGTACAGAGTGATACGCAGAGCGGTTCCCAGCGCTGTCTCGATGTCTTTTTCTTTTAAAAAAAGGATCGAAAGCTTATTCAGCTCTGAGACTATACGTTTTTTTGTTTTGAGATCTTTTACCATTTGCTGGTTTGCGAGATGCATTTTTCCCAGTTCTTTATTAGCTGATGACAGGATTTCGAAATAGCCTTTAACATCTGTTTTTGGTAAATTCAGGATATCCACAAGCGAAGCGATGTTTTTCTTCAGATTCTGTAAAATTATATCGAGATCTTCATTTATTATTCCCAGGGTTAGTAAAATGGTTTCGCTTACTTCGTATGCAGGCTCGTTATTATGAGAGGGGAACCCTGCGATATGCGCTATTTCGTTTGATATTTTCAGGATATGGGAGGCTGTTGTGTACCCGCCGGGTTGCGACAGTGCCTGTTTGTGGTGTTCCTGAATAGGCAGGATCAGTTTTTCCGGGAGCTTCCAGTGCCCGAAAAGGAAATCTGCAACGTCCGTGTGGTCGAACCCAAAGATTTTCATTTCAGCGCGGTTGAATGTCAGGTTTTCATTTTCTATCGTCTCAATTACCTCAAAGTATTGTTCCTCTGTTGAAAGAAGAAATATGATTTTTCCGATATCGTGGAGCAGCCCGGCTGCATAAACTGTGTCATCCGGGGTGTAATTGATAAGCTTTGCGATCTCCCCGGATACAAACGCGGTCGCGATCGAATGGAGCCAGAATCCCTTGTAGTTGAACCACCCGGATTGTTTTTCAGTGAACAGGTCCTTTATCGTGACACTAAGTATAATTCCCTTTATAGTTTTATATCCAAGAAGTATGATAGCATCTTTTATGGTCGCGACCGGGGTGTCCCGCGTGTATACCGGAGAGTTTGCTATCTTTAATATTTTTAGTGCAAGGGATGGATTTGCTTTGATTATTTTCGAGAGATCTTCAGCGGATATGTCCATGGTCAGAGTGGTGTATATCGCCCATCGGGCCGCTTCAGGGAGCGCTGGAATTTCACTTATATTTATTGTCTGTGCTAAAAGATTTTCGATCGGTGTAGTCAACCTCTTCGTGGTCCCTTTCTTAAATTCTTGCGTGCCTGTATTTTCTGCTCTTCGTATATTATCGGGTGCTTTTTTATTTAAAGTTAATCCGTCCAGCGTGCGGGTACAAGTGAGTTTCAGTATATTTCATGCTGTAATAGATACATTTGACACGATCGTTTCTTATTATTTATTGACAATTAATAAATTCACTGCTATTCTTTATCGGACACCAGGGCGGCATAGCCAAGTGGTAAGGCGATGGTCTGCAAAACCGTTATACGTCGGTTCGAATCCGACTGCCGCCTAATTTATTTAATGCCTCAGTACCAAAGGAAAGCGCTAATAAAACGTTCGTCAGCCTTTGCCTGTGTAATATTAGCCACTTTTCTGTGGAGTTTTGGCGGGCTACTTGTTAAATGGGTCTTTTGGCATCCTCTTGCCATTGCGGGAATGAGGAGCGCTATATCCGCTGTTCTTGCGGAAACAAAAGGACAGCTCCCCTCTCGAGTCAGTAATACTCGGCAACGTACTTACCGCGCTGATAGGCCTCCCTTTTATGTTCGGGGCCCGACCTTCCCTTACGGGTTGGAGCGGTTTGATTCTTCTTGGAGTGCTTCAACTTGGGCTTCCATTTTTTTTATATACAACCGCGATCAAGTATGTGATGGCCCTCGACGCGATACTTGTCTGTACGATAGAGCCTGTTCTTAATCCTGTCTGGGTATTTTTGTTTCTAAAAGAGGCGCCGGGTAGATGGGCTATCCTTGGCGGCAGTGTAATAGTAGTCGCGGTTACTTTCAGATCGCTTTTTTTTTCCGGAAGGAAAATTTATAACTGAACCCGCGGGGGCCGGACCCGCGAGGTGAAACGCCGGCCTGTGAAAATCCTACATCTACTGTTGAATAGACCGGGCATGCCCTTAGATAGAGCAAAGATCCAATCGCGCTAAGAGCAGGGGGACTTTCCCGTGTAGTTACAAATATCTTGACAGCAGGCCCTCTGTAATGTATAATAAATTTTGTTTGCCGGAGTGGTGGAATTGGCAGACACAAGGGACTTAAAATCCCTCGGGGCTTAAACCCCGTGCCGGTTCAAGTCCGGCCTCCGGCAATTTTTTTATATTAAACCAATTTTTTGCATTACGCCTGTCCCTAAGTCCCATGAAAATCCGCGGGGGCAAATACTAATTAGCGTTTATTAATTTCATTAATGGTTTTATATTCACATCAAGAACTGATTATGAATAAATTCGGGAATCCGATTATTGCACATGTGGATATGGATGCTTTTTACGCATCTATTGAACAGATGGACAAGGCTGAATACAAAGATAAACCTGTTGTTGTCGGTGCTGACCCGAGGGGAGGGAAAGGCAGGGGCGTGGTTTGTGCCGCAAGTTATGAAGCGAGAGAATACGGGATCCACTCGGCAATGCCGATATCACGGGCCTACAGGCTTTGTCCCCACGCGGTTTTTATGAGGCCGCGTATGGCACGTTACACGGAAGTTTCAAAGCAGGTAATGGAAATCCTGTATGAATTTTCCCCTCTGGTCGAGCAGATCAGTGTTGATGAAGCATTTCTTGACTGCTCCGGAACCGGCAGACTTATCGGGCCGCCCATGACAATAGCCGGCAGGATAAAAGAGCGGATTTTACAGGAAACCTCCCTCACAGCAAGTGTGGGAATAGCCTCAAATAAATCTGTTGCGAAGATCGCGTCAGAATTGTGTAAACCGGACGGTCTTCTCGTGTGCCCTTTTGGTAATGAGAAAGGATTTATTAAAAAATTGCCGTTAAAATACCTCTGGGGAGCCGGGAAGAAGACAATTGATAAATTGAATAGTCTCGGTTACAGCACCATTGGGGACGTGGCTTCAGGCCCGCAGGATGTTCTGGAAAAAATATTTGGGAAACACGGGGTGAATCTCTGGCGCCTTGCGAACGGTATAGACAACAGGCCGGTACAAAGCGTGGGGTCCAGAAAGTCAATAAGTGAGGAAACCACGTTTAATCAGGATGTCGCTTCCGACAATTATATCGAGCACATTCTTTTCAGAATTTCTGACCGTCTTACGAGAAAGATGAGGAACCTCGGGATAAAGGGAAAAACAGTTTCGATAAAGATACGGTTGCATGATTTTGATACATATACAAGAAGCCGTACACTTGAGGGACGGGTAAACGATACGCAGACCGTTCGCACAGTATCACTTGAACTTTACAGGCAGTTCAGCAGAGAGGGAAGAAAGGTGAGGCTTGTCGGGGTTTCTGTTTCGAACCTTGATACAAACATGCCTGAACCTCTTGAACAGTTTGAATTGTTCCGGGAAGAGAGCGTTCAAAAAAATGAAATAGATGTAGATACCGGTGCAGCTTTTAAGAGCGGGGAGCACGATGATCTTCTTGATGAGATGAAGCGTATCTACGGGGAGAAAATCACAAGGGCCGCTTTTCTTAAAAACCCGTCTGAAAAAGAGTACCCTGAAAGTTGAACCGGGGCCCCATGTATGGAACTTTTTTGTTTTTTTACGGTTGTTTTGCTATTAACATTTTAGATAACGAGCCGCATCGGTCGAGGACTGAACAATAATATGATACCGTTTTTTAAAATTAACAGGAACTATAAAAACTTTACCCGTCTCATAAAGATAATTTCAATAATTGGCAAATACGGGTTTTCGGCATTTTTAGGCCGTATCCGGGCGGGGCTCGGCCCCCTGCCTGAAAGGTTCATTAAAATAAAACAGGAAAAGTCACTTGTCATGCTTACCGAGCCGCAGCGTTTGCGCCTGGCAATAGAAGAATTGGGGCCCGCGTTTATAAAAATGGGGCAGATCATGAGCTTGAGACCGGACATCATCCCTCCAGCGTACGCTGAAGAGCTTGAAAAACTTCAGGATAAAACAGTTCCGGCGGATTTCACGGAAATTCGGGAAATAATCGAAAATGAAACAGGTGAAACCATTGATGATATTTTTTCGGAAATTGATCCCGTACCGGTGGCGAGCGGGTCTATTGCCCAGGTCCACCGGGCTGTTTTGAAAAAGGGCGGCGACCGTGTCGCTGTTAAAGTACTCAAACCAAAAACAAGAGAGATCGTGGAAGCTGATCTGAGTATAATAAAACTTTTCACACGGCTGGCAGCCCACTACATCCCTGAACTTCAGGCTTACAATCCTCTTGAGACTATCCAGGAATTTTCGGAGATTCTGTTAAATGAATTAAACTTTTTAAAAGAAGCCGGTACTATAAAAAGATTTTCCCGTTTTTTTCGAGACGAGAAAAGTGTCCATATTCCGCTGGTTTATACAGAGTATACAACAGGGGGCGTGCTGGTCATGGAATTCATCGACGGTATCAAGGTTACCGATATAGAAAAGCTCGATGAATCGGGGCTGGACAGAAAGGAGATAGCCAAAAACAGCGCGCAGATAAGCCTGAGGGCTCTTTTTGAGTTCGGGTTTTATCACGCCGACCCACACCCGGGGAATATATTTATTCTTCCGGGCAATGTAGTAGCGCCGGTCGATTTTGGAATAACAGGCTACATCGATGACGAAGGTCTTAAGATATTAGGAAATATGATAATAGGTTTAATGGACAGGGACCCCGATAGAATTATCCATTATTTTAAGCGATACAACTTTATCGAGGATGATGTTGATATAAGAAAATTGAAGATCGATCTCTATTATTTGATGGACCTGACCCAGGAAGCGCAGCTCTCAAGCATAGATGTTTCTACTTCGATACAGACAATATTTTCAATAACAAGAAAGTATAGGGTGAGGTTTCCAAGCGAGTACTTTCTGGTTTTCAAGACACTGCTGGAGGTTGAAGGGGTAGGCAAAAAGCTCTATCCGGAATTTGATGTTACGAAGTCCGCGCGGCCTTATATAAAGCAATGGTCTTTTGATCAGTACAGCCCCAAGAGATTTATAAAAGAGATCCTTCTTGTTCTTGACGACTTAAACTACATCATAAAATCCCTTCCCATGGAACTGGGCTCAATAATAAAAAAGATACGTTTCGGGAAATTAAAGCTGCCTATTTTACATGAAAACCTGGAAAAAGCTGTTGCCGAGATCGACAGGATCGGGAACAGGCTTTCTTTTTCGATCATTATCGCGGCTCTTCTACTGTCATCTTCAATGATCGTCCAGGCAAAGATCGGTCCTTTTATAAGAGGATACCCTGTGTTGGGCCTGGCAGGGTTTTTTACGGCTGCTATAATGGGGATATGGCTTTTAATAGGAATTATCAAATCGGGCAGGTTGTGATCTTTATTAATTCAGCTTGATATAAACAACATCATGAAAGCAGAGAGTAATTTTAAAACCGCGGGCACGGTCATGGACCGCCCCGGGGTTTTTTACCAATGCGATATATTTCAGCTTTGCTCAAAGATTAAAATTATTGCTCGTATGCTGCATAAATCGAGTCTAAAGTGTTACGCCGGTTTCGAGTGAGCCGTCCCCGAGTTTTTCCAGTATCTTGTCGAGTTTGGACTTGACCTTTGCCGGGACTTTTACGTCATGAAATGGCGCATAACCGATCCCGTCATTGGCCGCTGTGCCAAAATAGTGCCCGCCTTCAAAACTTCCGTCCGAAAAAGCCTTTATGGCGCTGTATACGGCATTGTCGACCCTTTTCATAGCGCTGGAAAGAAGGTATGGCGCGGGCCCGCCTCCCATGGTTGTGTAATACTCATCCTGATCAACGCCTATACCGTAGACACCCTTTTCCATTGCAGCGACTATGCCTCCGCTTCCGGTAGGTCCGCCAGCTCCGAAGATGACATCGGCGCCATCGGCGATCTGGGCTTCGGCTGCTGCTTTCCCTCTGTCCGGAGCGGTAAATGAATCGATGTACACACCGAGTACCTTTATATCAGGGTTGATGTATGCAGCGCCGTTCTCATACCCTTTCCTGAACTTGATGACAGGCGGGATCTCCATACCGGCTACAATACCGATCACACCGGTCTCACTCATCAAGGCCGCAAGTGCTCCGGCCACAAAACCCGACTGATCTTCAGCAAAAAGAAGACCCATGGTATTGTCCAGCGGCTCCATGTAAAACTGATCCACACCGGCGAACTTCAGGTCAGGGTACTGGGCAGCCATCTTCAAAGTGGCGTCCGTGATCATAAAGCCGACTGTGATGATCATATCATACCCTTCTTCGGCGAAGGTCTGGATGTTTTTCTCATAGTCGGTAGGCTGCTGCGTTTCGATATAGTCACCCTCAAGCCCGAAATCCTCAGCCGCTTTCATCATTCCCTCATAAGCATACTGATTAAAGGTTTTGTCATCAACTTTCCCTACATCAGTAACGAGACCGATCTTTACTTTGTCACTCTCTGCACCTTGTTTTTCGCCGGCAAATAAAGCTCCGGTTGAAAACAGAACAACCGCAAGTAAAATGAAAAACAATTTTTTCATAACTCTCCTCCTAATTAATTTATTTTTCTCAGATATAGTTTAACATCTGTATCTTTAGCAGTAGAAATTGCGAACATAGTTTCTTCCAGGAAATTATAAAGATAAAGCTCCCTTACCGGGATCTGGTTTCCATCCGCGCCGGTTAGAGTAACGATGTAAAACGATTCACCCTTTATAGAAAATATCACTTTTTGAATGACAAAGTCTAACTCTTTTTCGAGTTTTATGTTTTCTTCAAGGTCGTATATGATTATTTCCCTGCTGTTTTCCTTTTGATACACAAGATACCTGTCGTCCGGGCTTGCCGAGAGAATACGGACCGGGCCGTCCTCGGCAAAAAGTTCTGTCAATACCTGGCCAGGTTTTTTATGTTTAAGGAGGAACACTTTGCTGTCTTTCGAAATAAAAAAGGTAAAGTCAGTGAGAAAAGAGGTGGTGTGCTCGGTGTTCATCGAAAGAAAATACAGAATGTCGCCTGAAGGGATGTTTGCCAGGTTTATTCTGTCCTTGCGAAAAACTGCGCATGTAGAACCGTCGGCTGAGAAAACCGGCGGGTTTGGTCCGGCATCAAAATTACTCATCAGCACCATGCTTTTGCGGCCGTTTGTCCTGTACAGGTACAGGTCCTCTCCTTTTGAATAGATGACCGCGTCGCCGTTGGGGGCTTTTTGTACATAATCGATATCTTCAGCTATGGTGATGCTGCTCCTGATCCTTTCATTTGTAAACGCCATTTTCTTTATGCCGTCGATCGTATCCACAAAATAAATATTTTTATCGTTGAGAAAATCTATTTCTGTAAAATTTGTGCCGCTGTGGATCCTGTGGATCGTGCTTGCCCTGTTCGATATCAGATAAACGGCCTGCTTGTTTTCCCCCCTCTTGATGATCGCGGCGACCGTGTCGTTATCATAATCCAAACCGAGGTTTACAAAGTATCCTCCGGTATCAAAGCGGAGGCGCGTGCTTTTTCCTGTTTGGATATTTTTTGTCACCAGAAAATCGTTTCCTTCTATGATGGAGTGATAAACTATCGTGGATTTATCCCTGGAAACAGCCGGAGGTAGATAGAGCATTTCGTTGTATTTCTGTAAAAATGAGATCTTTCCGCTGTCCGGAGTAAAAACGTATATTTCAAAGGTCCTCAGTGCAGGGTCACGCAGAGGGTTCCTTAACCTCAAAAACATCAGTTTTCCATCGTCAAGAGGCTGGGTGGTGTAAACGAGATCATACAGTTCGGATGAGTGTAAATTTGTTGCAGCAGGGGCAGCGACGGATAAAACGATCGTCAGAAATAAAACAGCAGTTTTTATTGGACTAGGCTTTGTATTGCTCATATTGTTAGAGTATACTACACTATAAACATAAATTTAGCAACAAAATGGTTGCTAAAAAACAATTTTATTGTGTAGTTGAGCACCCAGTGAAAGAATATAAATGCCTGCCAGGATTATTTATGGAGCCTGATCTCAGAAACATAAGGATCGTACTTGTAGAGCCTCAGGGAGCTTTTAATATCGGATCTGTGGTCAGGGTCATGAAGAATATGGGGCTTTCGGATCTTGCCCTGGTGAACCCTGCGGATTTTAAAAACGATGAAGCATATAAAGGGTCGGTCGGGGCAAGGGACGTGCTCAACAGTGCGCTCGTTTTCTCGTGTATCGAAGATGCCGTGAATGATACCCACATTGTGGTCGGGGTCACAAGGAGAGCCGGAAGATCAAGGAGGATATTCTGTGATGTTGAAGAATTACCCGAGAGAATATTCCCGGTCCTGCCCGAAGGTAAAGCAGCGGTCCTTTTCGGCAGGGAGGATAACGGATTATCAACAAAGGAAACAGATCTTTGCAACATACTTGTGAATATACCTGCAAACGAAAGCTTTCCATCCCTTAATCTGTCGCATGCCGTGGCAGTAGTCGGCTATAAGCTCTTCACCTACGCAATGGTTTGCCGTGTGCCCGGTATTTTAAACCCGGCCCCTAACACGGAGATCGAAGGTCTTTTGGATTACATGGAGTATATTTTTTCAGATATGGGTTTTTTCTCCAAAGGGACTTCTGATTATGTTATACCCCTTTTCAGAAGGATATTCGGCAGGGCGCTCCTTGACGACGAAGAAATCAAGAACCTGACTCATATATTTCATCGTTTTCACGGCCTGTATAAAAGAAAGGGCGCGGAATGACCGGGTCCTGTAAGGCTGTCGATCGCTATTCAGGCTATTTTCCGCACGGGTTTATCTTTAATTTGGGAATAAGTATAACAGAAAGCGCATTGCTGCGTTAGCAGCAATGACTAATCCGGTTTAAAAAGGGGCGCTCGTTCTTCTTCGTATATATATCTGGTCCACCATTGCCGTGCTCGAAAGGGAGAGAAGGAAGAGAACGGTTTTTGCAATATCCCCGGGTGATATAAGCACGCTCCTGTCCAGGTCCGGACGTGCTTCTCCGATGAAATCTGTGTCAACGCCTCCCGGTAGGATTGCTGATACACAGATCCCGTGCTCCTGGACTTCA
>DRHN01000094.1 GCA_011049595.1 Spirochaetota bacterium
CGATATTTCCATCCGGCGGAACCTGGTCTGCCACTCCAAGAACGAATCGTGTTCCACACCAGGAGCTGAGAACCCTGCACACAAATTTCTCCAAATCTTTCCAGGTATACTGAGGGGAAAAGAGGGCCCCCGGGACACCACCCCAGAGTATTACCCTATCCTGTTTAACTGCTGAAGTCTCCTCTTGTGCCCTTCCTCCATCAAATCATGGTAATAACCTGACATGACGTCACCTGACATATTATCAGCAAAGTGCACCAGTGGAGGTGAAAGCTCGCAAATCTTTTTTATTACAGGAATCTCCTGGTCATTCATAAGGTCGAATATCCCCTCTAAAGCTGCCGGATAATCATTAAGCAGATACACTCCATTCATGATCCCTGCCCATTCGTAAAAAAAGGCGGATAGAGGGCTTCTCGGCATCGCAATCGCCGGTACGCCGTCATATTTATCCCACATTTCAAGCCTGACTGAGTAATTCTCAACCTGTGATGGCTTCAATTCCCTGTGCTCAATGAGAAACCTGAATATGTCCAGCTCTTTCCTGTTTGTCACTGCATATTTTGAACGGGCTTCCGAGCAGCTTACCTCCATAAAAACCGTCTCCTGAGAAATCTCTCCAAGAGGAGTTTTCCAGATAATTGTTGTTGAAAGTCCATTTTTATAAGATTCGACTTCAACAGTGTCATCATACACCGGCCGGGCAAGCCAAAAAGAGGTAAAATCACGGCCATAGTAATAGTAAGGCATTATTTTAAGATCTATGCAGAGCTCCAGATAGCCCTCTTCGGTTTGCCATTTTGAATTCCCCTCACCCGCAAGCACTTTGCCGTTTATCCAGTAATCTATATCCGCCGTCCAGATAACTTCATCAATAACATTTCCATCCAGAAGGGAAAGAAAATCTTTTCTATAAGGCATAGAACTTAAATCCAAAAATTATTTCATCAATGATATCATTTTTAGAATATTTTTACTGCACAAGTTCACAATTCATTTCAACATTTTTTCTCATATGACCCCATCCCGGCCGATCGCTTTATTTTCGAAATAGCTGTCTCCCGGTACCGACGGCATGGAAACTTCAAGCAGGAGACAGGGCCCTTCATAACCTGCAAAGCTGTGCTTCGTTTTCGTCGGCATAACCAGCACATCACCTGTTTTTTTTATGACTTCACTGCCGTCGATCACCATCTTTGTTCTGCCTTTCAGAACATAGAATGTCTCGTGTTTTACTCTGTGATAATGGCTGGGACACGTCTGGTCTTCGAAAACAAATATCAATTTTCCACAGTATCCGGCATCTACTTCATTGGCGACCCAGAATTCTGTTTCGCCTGTCGTAAAAAAATCATTTAAGCCAAAATGTACCATAAGATAAGGCACGTCCGGTATTTTCATACCCCACTTTTCAACCTGGTCAAAAATTCTGCGTGTAAAATCATCCCTTTCTTTCCCCAGAATCTCAATTTTTTTAAATTTATCCATGTCTACTTTCATTGGCGCTCCTTGAATGAAATAAACCGTTATAATACCTGCGTCCGGCATTAAGGCCCAATCACCGGAACGAGCTTCCCCGCCCGTCTATGCCCGATTCCCGCTGTTTTAATTTAGCGAACTGCATATGATTAATAGTTCGTATACATTTTATTCTTTCACCGCTCCCATGGTCATTCCGCGGATGAAATAACGCTGCATAAAAATGAACAGTAAAATAATCGGTATACTCACCAGAAGAGAGGCAGCCATCATCTCAGCCCAGTAGATCTGATACTGCCCCTGGTACGTTATGACGAGACCGGGCGGAATTGTTCTCATCTTGTCCGTATTTGTAAGGGTCAGTGCGAACATAAGTTCATTCCATGCGACAAGAAAAACAAAAAGCGCCACCGACAGTATCGCGGGTCCTGTAACGGGGTAGACTATTCTTGTGAGGACACGGAATCTGCCGCATCCGTCTATGTATGCCGCCTCCTCAATTTCCTTCGGCAGAGTGTCAAAATAGTTTTTCAACATCCAGATTGAAAACGGGAGAGCAAATCCCATATAAGTCAGTATTAGAGCAGGATAGGTATTAATGAGCCTTAGTTTCAAGAACATACTGAATATCGAAATCAGCAGCATTACAACAGGAAACATCTGAGATACGAGTATCAGGAACATTACCGCCCTTGAGCCCCGGAACTTAAATCTCGAGAAGGCGTAACCGGCCAACGAAGCAACAAACACCGTGATTCCGGTCGATGCAATACAGACGATAAAAGAGTTCACAAAATAGGTGATAAAAAAACTCCCTTCTTTGAATAAATTGAGAAAGGGCTTAATTGTCGGTTTTTTCGGTATCCATTCGGGCGGCATATTAAACAGGGCATCCACCGGTTTGAAGGAAGTTGAGATCATCCACAAAATTGGAAAAATCGTAATAATCACACCGCCGAGAACTATCAGGAAAATGAATATCCTGGAAATGATTTTCATTGAACGGTATTTTTTTGAAACAATTGCCATATTTTAATTAACTCCACTCATGTTAACTCCCGAAATCCCATCCTCACACTAAAAATGGAAAAGCCGAGGAGAAATATCATCCATAGGACCCCGGTGGCCGATGCATGCCCCATCCTGAAATAGTCAAAGGCTGTTCTATAAATGTGTATGGTAAGCGTCGAAGTGACGTTCATGGGCCCTCCTTTGGTTGTTCCCCAGATCATGGTAAACTCCTGGAACGACCATATCAGCGTAAGCATAAGGACAACCACTATTATGTTTCTTATAGACGGCAAGGTAACATGAAGGTATTTTCTGAAATTTCCGGCGCCATCCACGGAAGCCGCATCGAGAAGCTCGGGAGGTACTGTTTGAAGACCGGCCAAAAGCATGACGAAATCAAATGGAAACCATTTCCATATGGTTACACCTATCACCGTGTAAAGGGCGAGCGACGGGTCACCCAGCCAGTGGCGAAACTCATTGATGACACCCAATCTCCTTAAAACAAAGTTAAAGGCGCCATACTGAACGTTCAGCACCCAGGTCCACAGCAAGGCGCAAACTACAGTCGGGATAACCCAGGGCATTAAAAATATAGCACGGAAGAGAGGCCTTCCTTTAATATTCTGGTTGAGGATGACCGCGAAAAGCATCCCAAGAACAAACTGACCTGTAACAACCCCGATACTGTACTTAATTGTTATCAGGAACCTATCCAGAAAAGCTCCATTTAGAATGACCGACCTGTAATTTTTCAGACCCATAAACTTTAGAAGATCTGACGGGCTTGTGAGGTCGTATTTCTGGAAACTCGTTATCAAAGTTTTTGTCAGCGGGTAGAACACGACCAGTGTCAGTATAATGAGTGAAGGGGCAATAAGGAGCCACGCAAATTGTACGTTGGTTATTGATCTTTTCTGCATCTCGCTATGCCCGCTTGCCAGCTGCCGATTTTACACTTTTATCCTCATCAAAACTTTTGTATGGATTGTATACGATTAAGGAAAATAAAAGCAGGAGGGGACAGTAAAGCTGTCCCCTCCTAAATTAATAAAATTACTCTCCCAATAACTCTCTCATCTGCTGCGCCGCGTCATCCAGAGCGGCCTTGGGATCTACACCACCAACAACAGCGCTCTGGACAGCTACTGCAAGAATATCGACAAGTTCACCATGTTTATCCGGGCGAAGACCGAAGGGGCGTTTTACATTCCCTGCCTGCTCCATTACGGTCTTGCTGAAGGAATCACCATACGCGGGATCGGTCAAGGCGGCATTTGTCGGAGGAAGCTGACCGGTATCTTTGTAATATGTTTTCTGGATATCCGCATTTTTTATATAGAAATTGAGGAATTTAGCGGCAGCTTCAGGATGTTTTGTCTGCTTGAACATTACAAATGTGTGCGCGTAGTAGATGCTCCAGTTTTCAGGTCTGTTCTTCGTTGGAAAAACAGAAATCTCATAGTGTTTATCAAAATCAACACCTAAACCGCTCTGGTCACGAATAATACCCCTGCCGCCCGGGTTATCAACATAGAATCCCAGCTGGTCCTTGGAAAACAGGTTTCTCATTTCGCGAACATCACTTCCGGGAGGCCCGAGGACTCCCGCTTCCGTAAGCTCTTTATACCACGCAAGCGCCTCTACCGCGTTTTTTGAATTAATCGCCACCTTTCCATTGGCGTCGAACTCATCCGCGCCGAAATTGTAGAAAAAGGGCAGAAAATCATAAGCGCCTACGATCCATCTGGCGGTATCCGGCGAGATTCCCCAGATCCGATTTCCATTTTCATCAGTGCCTAAACCGGCGATGGCTGTTGCCTGCTGCGTGAGCTCTTCGATTGTCTCAGGTCTCTTTGTTATTCCGGCTTTTTCTGCCAAATACGTGCTGTTGTAAAGGACATAGGGAACCGGCGATTGCGGCACTGCGTATATTTTTCCGTTATATTTGGACGCTTCAAGAAGCGAGCCGATAATCCGGTCTTTAACCTCTTTTTCAAGCAGGCTGTCGAGAGGCTGAAGAAATCCAAGAGCCGCAAGCTCAAGATCAATCGCACTGTCTACCTGCGCAAGGTCAGGTGCCGTACCCGCCTGGGCCTGGACGATCAGCTGCTGGCGGAGATTCTCATAGGGTATACCGATAAGGTCCAGGGTAATATCGGGATGTTCATTTTCAAATGCTTCCTTGAACATTGCCCAGGATGGTTTAAAAGTCTCCTCTCCGGGACCCCAACCAGCCAGGCTGATTGTAACCTTATCCGGCTCCTTATCACTAACCGCGTAAACAAAGAACCCGATTGAAAAAATCAACAAAAATAAAACGGTAAAAATTAAAAGCAGTTTTTTCATAGGTTTATCTCCTTTTTTATATAAATTTCATAGCCTCTATAACTCAAGCGCCTGGTTGACGCTGAATAAATAATGAAATTACAATATATTTATGGTATAGTTTTGTCAATACTTTTATTTATGTAAAAACCGCGTCTCAAAATCTTAGCCATTAGACAGGAGGGTTATAAGTCTTGAAAAATCTACGGAAATTAATAAAAGAGAAGGAAATTATTATTGCTCCTGGAGCCTACGATGCGGTTTCTGCAGAGATTATAGATAGGGAAGGTTTCGATGTAGTTTATATTTCGGGCCTGGGAGTCGAAGCAAGTGATTTGGGGAAACCTGATATTGGTTTGACTGCTGAAACGGAAATAACCCGAAGGGCCGGAATAATTGTCCAATCAGTGAATAAACCGGTTATTTGTGACGCAGATACAGGATACGGCGGACTGAAAAATGTCTGGAGAACAATTAAAGATTTCGAAGCCGCGGGGGTTAGCGCAGTTCATATCGAAGATCAGACTTTTCCTAAAAGATGCGGCGCGCTGCCGGGAAAAGGGGTCATATCTGCAGAGGATTATGTAAAAAAACTCCGGGCCATGCTGGATGCCCGGAGAAGTGAAGATTTTTTAATAATTGCAAGAACAGACGCTAAAATATTGGGGATGGGCGAAGTTATTAAAAGGCTGAAAATTTATACAGAGACCGGTGCAGATATGGTGTTTTTGGGAGATTTTTATACCAAGGATGAATACAAGCAAATTGTAGACAAAGTAAAATCTCCGATAATTTCCTGTGATAATGCTTTCATGCCCTGTGAACAGCCTGACTTCAGTATCGAGGAATGGAAAGAAATAGGAATCAAAATGGTTATTTACTGGTCTTTGCCGCTCTTTACCGCTATGAAGGCAATAAAGAAGGCTTTGCAAACTTTAAAAAGTAAAGGGACTGTGCTGGAAATGAGGGATGAAATATTAAGTTATAAAGAATACGGAGAAGTTGTCGATTTACAAAAATGGTTGGATTTTGATGGTAAATATTAACATTTAATGTGAAAATCCAAATAAAACGGTTCTTTAAAAAGCAGCAGGCTATTCCCCCCATCACCTTACATCGATTTGATTTTGTAAACTCCGCCTCCCAGTTAACAGCCCTCTTTATTAAAATAATTTATTTCAGAAATTACGCCTTATAAAATATAATTTGACAAGAAATATTCCAATTAATATAATGAAGCAGTCATAAATCCAGGGTTCGTTGAACCTCTTTTATAAAAACCCTTTGAAAGAAATGGAGGAACAACGCACGATGATCAAACGTGAGAGAGGTGACAGGTTATACGCTTCGGCAAAGAACGTTTTAGTTTCCGGAGGCTCGGCATCAGCCCGCTGGAACGCAGCTCTTAAAAGACCTCTTTATTTTAAAGAAGGGAAAGGCTCACGGTTAACAGATGTTGACGGAAACGAAATAATTGATATGTGCTGTTCACACGGGGGCTCAATCATGGGCCACAAGCATCCCGCTGTCGTGAAAGCGATACAAAAAGCACTTGATATGGGCATACTATGTTCTTATGAAACAGAGTACCAGAGTGAGCTTGCGGGAAAGATATGTGAAATGGTTCAGTCTGCCGAGCTCTGCAGGTATACCTGCTCCGGTACCGAGGCCACAATGCACGCGATAAGGTTGGCAAGGGACTTTTCCGGTAAAGATGTTATACTCAAGTTTGAAGGACATTTTCACGGTTATCACGATTACGTGCAGTACAGCTGGGCGCCGGACCTGGATGAAGCCGGACCCTATGGAAGCCCCAATGCAGTGCCTTTTGCCAGTGGAATGCCGGACGGCTTAAGAAAATATGTCATAGTTCTTCCTTTTAATAACATAGAAGTGCTCGAAAAAACTGTTAGGAAAAATAAAGACAGGCTGGCCGCGGTTATCCTCGAACCCATTAACTACAATATTGGCTGCGTGGTTCCCGATGTGGAGTATATAAAAGCTCTGAGGAAGATAACGGAAGAAAATGAAGTCCTCCTCATCTTTGATGAAATACTCTCCGCCTTCAGGACCGGTCCCGGGTGTGCCCAGGAATATTTTGAGACTGTTCCCGATTTATGCACCATAGGAAAGTGTGTGGCAGGCGGCACACCTCTCAGTATAATTGCCGGAAAAAAGGAAATAATGGAGCATATGGCGCCCCTTGGAAAAAGCACACATAGCGGCACTTATACCGGCCATCTGGTTCCTGTGATGGCGGCAAACGCCGCAGTAGACGAAATCAGGAAACCGGGTTTCTACAGGCACATTTATAAAATAGCAGACAAATTATACGGTGGTTTAAATGAAATATTTTCCGGCTCAAAACTCAATATAAAAATCCAGGGCCTTGGGGCAAGATTCGGGTTTTACTTCGATGTTAAAAAGGACATTGTGCGGGAATACCGGGACTGCGCTGACAATAACACTGAAATGAATTTGAAATTTTATGAACTTATGCTTGAAAGAAAAGTTTATTACCATGATTATGGAGGTAAGCCTTGTCACCACGGATTTTCTATACAGCACACTGAGAAAGATATCGATGAAGTCCTGGATAGAACAGAAGATGCATTAAAGAGCCTGGAAAAGATCTACGGGTAACATATACCTGGTATTCCTGAAGTAAAATATTTCTTACGATTCGAGTATAGATGGATTAAAATAAATCTCTTTGATTTAAAAGGAAGGTGTTTGATGAAAGCCGCGTTGTACAAGGGTCCTGAAAAAATCATTATCGAGGAAATTCCGACCCCGGAACCTGGCGATGGTGAAATCCAGATCAAGGTCCATTCAACAGGCATTTGCGGGACCGATATCCACCTGTATAAAGGGTTCAAAGTCGGAATGCTCCCCACACCCCAAAACATAGTATTCGGTCATGAGTTTGGCGGAATAATCACCAAAAAAGATAAAAACGTTCCCGGGGAATATAAAGCCGGGCAAAGAGTTGTGGTGGAGCCGAACATCGGCTGTGGAAAATGCAAAACATGTATTGCCGGCCATTATGTTCACTGTGAAAAGGGACAGAGTATAATCGGAATCCATCGAAATGGCGGTTTTGCAGAATATGCAGTTGCTCCCCATGAAAAAGTCTTTTTAATTCCTGAAAATTTTTCATTCAGTGCGGCATCAGTTTTTGAGCCTTTTGCAATTTGTGTTTACGGCCTGGTAAGAGCCCCCCTGATTCCCGGCGATACTGTTGTAGTTATGGGGCCTGGAGTTGCCGGACTTCATTTTACAATGCTTGCCAGGGCCAGCGGAGCGTCCAAAGTGATACTTACAGGTACAAATCAGGCAAGGCTTGATTTGGGTAAAAATATCGGTGCTGACGTTACGGTAAATGTGAATGAAAAAGATTTGATTGAGGAGATCATGAAGGAGACAAACGGAGAAGGCGCGGATTATGTTTTTGAAGCAGCCGGTGTTCAGAGCTCTATGGAGAATATGGTTAAAATTGCCGCCAGCAAGGCGAAGGTATGTATTTACGGCATACCGGTCGAACCGGTAAACAATATAGATTTCGGTGAGTATTTATTTAAAGACATTACAATAGTAACCGCGGCCGGCGCGCAGAATACTTTTCCACAGGCTATAAAGATTGTTTCCAGTGATGTGGTTGACCTGAGAAAAGTGATTAGTCATACCTTTTCCCTGGAAGATATCGAGAGAGCATTTGAGGTGGTCGACAGGAGACTTGATGGTGTGGCAAAAGCCACAATTTTAATAAATCCTGATATTAAATGAGCAGGTACATAATATATACGAGTAAAACTTTTTAATATTTAACCTCATATTAGATACATAAAAGGATATATTCAAAATTTTCTAATTAAAGATTAATGGGGGTAAAAATGAGTGACAAAAAAGGACCTGCCGGAATGCCGGATTGGGCAGGTAATCATCCCTTCGGGCCTGAGGAAAAAAGACCACTTTTAATAACAGCGAAGGATGAAATAGTAACGGTGTACGGTTCGGGCAGAGAAAAGATATCTCCAAGAGTATTTGCAAGCACTGACAAGATACTTATGTCTTCCTGGTCTGTTCCGCCCGGGCAAACATTTCAGCCCCCGGATATACATTCGGGTGATGAACCTTATTACGTATTGAAAGGAAAGCCCACAGTAGTTAACCCGGAAACCGGTCAGGCAATTCAGGCAAAAGAGGGGGACGCGATATTGATACCGGCAAAATGCTGGCACTGTGTGTATAATTTCACCGATGAAGAAGTAGTTATTATTGCGATAATTGAAGGGCCGCTGTGGGATGAGAATGATCTCGATATGGTTTCTGGTTCTAAATTTAAATCCGTGTATTTTAAAGCCGACGGGGAATAAGAAATGAATTTTAAATTGGTACGAACAATGAACAGGGGGAGCTATGAAAACGATCAATGATTTCATTGGACACTGGCCGCAGGGTCTGGAGGAAGCCAGAAAGGAGAAAAGGCATGTACACATACCAAAAGAGAAGGCCCTGACAGTTATTCATGGAAAAGAAAACAAGACGAAATTTACGTTCTATATAAGCACTGACAGGTGCCATATGGGTAAGTTTGAAATATGCGCCGGCAAGCATTCTGATCCTGAAATTCACAAAGGTGACGAGGTTTTAATGATCCTCAAAGGGAGGCTGCAGATAATGGTGTTGAATGAATTAGAGGATGAAACGGCTGTATCCCGAAAGGCTTATGAGGTAAACGAAGGTGAAAAGTTTATCATACCTGAAGGGTATAAACATCAATACTTCAATCTGGGCAAGGGGATGACCGAGGCGCTTTTTGCGATCGCGCCCGGGTTATAAAAAGAAATCCAAAGAATTCTATAAAAAATGCGAATAGCAATCGGACAGATCTGGCAGGAGCAGAATACTTTTTCACCGATGACGACCCGACTTTCAGATTTTGAGCAGAACGGTTTATATTTTGGTGAAGCGATATTAAAACAATTTTCAGGTTCAAACGAATTGGGAGGCTTTATCAGGGCCGCTGAAGATGAGGATGATATAAAATTACTTCCGACAATAAGGGCTTTTGCCTGGCCCAAAGGAATCGTTAAAAAGAAAACCTACGAAAAAATCAAGGAAGAGTTTATGAATCACATAAAAAAATCTCTCCCTTTAGACGGAATACTGCTTTCATTACACGGGTCCATGGTAGCTGAAGGGGTGTGTGATGTTGAGGGTGAATTACTTGAGACAGTAAGAAAAGATTTGTCTCTTGATATTCCTATAGCCATTTCCCTCGATTTACATGCCAATGTTACTGAAAAGATAGTGGACAATACAGTTTTTATCGAAGCCTATCACACATGCCCGCATGTCGATCTTTTCAGAACAGGTTATAAAACAGCAAAAGTGTTTTTCTCGGTGTTAAAAAAAGATATTGATCCGGCTCCGGCATACGTAAAAATGCCTGTTATTACTCCGGTACGTTTGCATAATACAAATCAGGGGCCTTTAAAAAAAATATTTAAACTGATAGAAAAAATCGAAAGAAAAAATGATGTGATCAGCGCATCTTTTTTTCCGGTGCAGCCCTGGCTGGATGTGCCTGAACTCGGCTGGAGTGTAGCTGTTTACACCCGTTCTGACGGGGCACACGCGCGGGAGTATGTAGAAGAAATATCTCATCTGGCCTGGAAATCGAAGGATAAATTTTTTACCGAAGAAACACCGCCTGAAAGAGCGATTGAAGAAGCTCGAAAAATGAAACGGGGCTTAATGGTCATTTCCGATTCAGACTCGACAACCTCCGGTGCGCCCGGTGATAACACCTGTATTTTAAATGAATTAATTACGCGAAAGGTAAACTATCCGGCTCTTTTAAGCCTGGTTGATCCGGAAGTGGTAGAAAAAGCGATACGTGCAGGCGCCGGCAATAAAATAACCTGTGAAATCGGCGGAAAGCTGGACACCATGCACTGCTATCCTGTGAAGGTAACAGCAAAAGTGAAGACAATCACCGACGGGAAATTCAACCTGGACGGAGGACACATCGGTAAACTGAGCATCGATATGGGAAAAACCGTCGTCCTTGAGGCAGGAAGTATTAGTATACTCGTGAGCGCGAGGTCAGGGCCTGTTTATGAGCAGACAGTTTACAAACACGCTGGTCTTGACCCGGAACAATTTAGAGTTGTAGTGGTTAAATCGCCGGTAGGTTTCCGAAAAGCTTATGAGACTGTAGCGAAAAAAATAGTTTTAGCCGATTGTCCAGGCTTCTCTTCTTCAAACCTTGATTTGTTCACATATAACAATATTCCGCGTCCTCTATATCCATTTGATAAAGTAGACAATTGGAAAAAAATTAAAACAGAACGGAGATCAAATTGTCCGAATTCGACAAAGACTGGTTCAAAATCGACTTGAGTAAGGTACCGGATATCAAGATCAAACCTCCTGGCCCAAAATCGAAGGCCATAGAGAAACGTGCTGCCAAATATATGCAGGGCTATTCTTCGCAGGTCAGGCTGTTCCAGGTTGCTTTTAAATCCGGTAAAGGAGTCACCCTCACAGATGTTGACGGGAACACCTATATCGATCTCAGCAGCGGTATTTATATCACCAACTGGGGACACTGCCACCCCAGGATCACGGAAATGGTTGTTAAACACACACGCACACTTCAAAACTGTCATGATTTCAACACGGAAATAAAAACGAGTCTTTTAGAAGAACTTGTAAAAATTACGCCCGGCGATCTCAACAATGTTCAGCTATGGTGTGAAGGGTCCAAATGTGTTGAAGCAGGGCTGAACGTTGCACGCGCGGCAACCGGGAAATATGAATTCATATCTTTTTACAATGACATGCATGGTAAAACCCTCGGGGCCCAGAGCTTAACGACAATGACAAAAATCAGCGGGCCCCGTGCGGCAGGCAGTTTTCGAGTCCCCTATGGAAACTGCTATCATTGTTCTTTTAATCTCAAACACCCCGAGTGTGATCTCCACTGTGTCGAGTTCATCCGGGAAGCGGTTACGGAGCTGGCAACAAATGAAGTCGCTTCCATTGTTGTTGAGCCTGTTCAGGGATGGGGAGGCACCGTGGTCCCTCCTGACGGCTGGTTGTCAAGGCTGAGGAAACTCTGTGATGAGCTGGGTGTATTACTGTTTGTCGATGAAGTTCTCACATGCATGGGCAGGACCGGGAAAATATTCTGTGTGGACCATGAAAAAGTCGTCCCTGATATTCTGACACTGGGGAAGGGATTTGGAAACGGGTATCCTGTAACCGCCACAGTTTACAGTGATAAGATAAAAGATAAGATGGAAGGTGTAAGTTCAGCATCGAGTTACGGCGGCAACCCCGCGGCCTGTGCCGCTGCTTTAGCGTGTATCGAAGTCATGCAGGAAGAGGGCACACTTGACCATATCGGACGTCTTGGTGATTTTATGCTTGAGAGATTGAAAATGTTTGAAAAAAAATACACGATCGTAGGCAATGTCAGGGGCATGGGCGCCCTGCTTGGTATGGAGCTTGTTAAAGACCCTGATACGCGCGCGCCCAATATTGAGGCATGCCGGATGGTCTATAAAAAGGCTTTTGAAAGAGGAGTGTCGTGGGTCCCGGCAAGTCAGAATCTCAGGCTCTCCCCGCCGCTGATCATGCCCCTGGAGGTAGCCGGAAAAGCCCTTGATATTATTGAAGAAGCAATTGCTGAAACCGAGCAGGAGCTCGGTTATTCATAAACAGTCAGGGAAAAATTTAAATGGCGTACCTGTTAGGCATAGATGCCGGAACCACAATGGTGAAAGCTGCTCTTATCGATGAAGACAGAGGTGCGGTGGCAGATGCATCTGTCGACTGTACGGTCTCCTTTTCAGATGAACACCATGTGGAAATCGATATGGGGCTGTACTGGGAAGCATGCAAAGAGTGCATCCACAAAATCTCCAAAAAAGAAAAAATACATTTTAAGGATATTAAAGGAATTTCTATTTCAAGCCAGGGAGTTACTTTCGTCCCTATCGACCGGTATGGGAGAGAACTGAGAAAAGGGATTGTTTTTTACGATACCCGGGCTGTTTCCGAAGCCCGGGCATTGATTGAGCATTTCGGAGAGGATAAAATTTACGAAATAACCGGGCAGCCTGCAGTTTCTGCTCAACTTGAAGCAGCAAAACTAATGTGGATACATAAACACGAGCCGGGCTGTTACAAAGAAATATATAAGATCCTTCTTGTTCATGATTACCTGGCCTATAAATTTACCGGGAAATATGCGTGTGTTCAGCCTGTTATTTCTTCTTCACTGCTGTTTGATTTGCGACAGAAAAGATGGTGGGAGGAGATGCTTGATTTTATCGTCCTATCAAAAGAAAAGCTCCCTGAGATTTACAGGCCCGGTGATCCCATCGGGCCAATTACCAAAAAAGTGTCCGGGGAAACCGGCATTTCCTCAGATGCCCTGGTTGCGGCCGGTGCAATCGACCAGGTGTGCGGTATGCTTGGCATGGGCAACACGCATTCCGGAATACTGTCAGAGAGTACTGGCTCGGTTTTAGCGATCCACACAGTTTCAGATAATATTTTCAGCAGGCGGGAAGCTGGGATTTATAATTTTTGCAACGCTGTGGCCAATACCTATGCTTTGATCAGTGTATGTCCTTCTGCGGGCACGACCTTGAACTGGTTTAAAGACACATTTTGCGAGAAAGAAAAAGAGGAGGCCCAAAATAAAGGGATCGATGTTTTCGACCTGCTTTTAAAAAAGGCAGATCAGATCCCCGCGGGGTCCGATGGGCTGATCATGCTTCCCCACCTCGCCGGAATGGGAAGCCCCAGGCCCAACATATCCGCCAAAGGCGTATTTTATGGTTTCAGGCTTCATCACAAAAAACCGCATTTTGTGAGGTCTCTTGTAGAATCCATTGTGTATATGCTCAAGAGCAATATCGATGTTTATAAAAACAACGGGCTGGAAATCGAAGGAATAAGATCTTTCGGCGGCGGGTCAAAGAGCGGGGTCTGGAACCAGATCAAAGCTGATATATGCGGTCTCCCGGTCATCACTTCAAATTTCCATGAACCCGGCTGTCAGGGCGCCGCTGTCCTCGCAGGAGTAGGGAGCGGAATATATAAAAATATTGAAGATGGATGCAGCCGGCTTATTTCGCTTGGAGAACCGGTATACCCGGATAAGGAAAACCAGAAACGATATGAGCACGGCTATGGAGAATACCTGAGGCTAAGCGCAATAGTGGGGCCTATGTTTGAATAAAATAATACGGTAGACATTATCAAAATTGACATGAACGTATTCTTTCAGATCATAACATTTTTGTTTGATATATACTTCATTCCCTTTACGATTTAGCACAGATTTAGTAAAATATTTCTTGTGCTTATCAATCCCATAGAACCTCGTTATCATAGCTGTGGTCCTGCATCTGAGGTTCCCTGTTCGTGCCGTCACTCCCGGAATTGAAGGGCAAAGTCTTCAAATTGTCCATGTACTGCATCTCTTTTTTCCTTATTTTTATTTTATGTTCTCATGTAAAATATTATATAGAAAATCTATGACGGTTGCCTATATTATTTCTGCGATTTTTTTACAAAACTCGATATTTCCATCCGGCGGAACCTGGTCTGCCACTCCAAGAACGAATCGTGTTCCACACCAGGAGCTGAGAACCCTGCACACAAATTTCTCCAAATCTTTCCAGGTATACTGAGGGGAAAAGAGGGCCCCCGGGACACCACCCCA
>DRHN01000095.1 GCA_011049595.1 Spirochaetota bacterium
AAGTTCGGTCAGAGATTCATGCTGGGTTCTGATCATGCGGATAACACGGGTACCGAGCTTGCGAAGATAAGGACTGTCGGCTTTACGGAGGAGGAGCAGGAAACGATTCTCAGCGGGACTGCACTTCAGGTGTTCAAGCTGAAATAAAACAGGGGCAAATAATGAAAATTGGGCTCAGCAGTTATACATGGCCATGGGCGGTCGGAAGGGATGGATATGATCCGAAAGCTCCGCTCGATACGGCTGCACTGCTAAAAAAAACAATAGGATATGGTATTTCAATTCTCCAGATCGCCGATATTCCGAGCCTGCATAGGATGAGTGATGCGGAGCAGGAGAAGATAGCCCTGCTTGCCGATGAGAATCAGATCACCCTCGAGGTGGGGACCAGAGGGATATATCCGGAGCATCTAATGCGTTACCTTGAAATAGCGAGGCGTCTAAAGTCCTGCATCGTTCGTTCAATTACTCAAAAAATCGATGATGAAGCCGCTTTATGGATTCGGGAAGTATTGCCGGAGTACGAGAAGGCCGGTGTATCAATTGCGCTGGAAAATCATGATGAGCATGGCACCTGTGAGCTGGCCGCTTTTCTGGATAGGATCGGCAGCCCTTTCGTGGGTGTGTGTCTCGATACGGTTAACTCTTTCGCCGCACTCGAATCGCCCGAATCGGTTGTCAAAACCCTTGCACCCTACACATTGAACCTCCATGTTAAGGATTTTGAGGTCGTCAGGCTCGGGCATGAATTGGGGTTTTCCATTGAGGGAAGACCGGCGGGAAAAGGCAGGCTGGATATTGAATGGGTAGCTGGTTATCTGAAGGAGAAAGGTAAAGATCCGAATGCGATACTCGAGCTCTGGACACCATTTACGGGAAATCTTGAAAAAACCATACAGCTGGAAGAGGAGTGGGCACGCAAGAGTATAGATTATCTGAATACTGTTATTTCCTGATACATAAAAACAAAAGGAGGGGGGATGAATATCGAGGAAAAAACTACGACATTAACTTTAATGGGCGCCGGAGGTAAAATGGGCGCACGTATCCTGAACAATCTTATTAAAACCGGGTATAATCTTCTTCTGTGTGAGAAATCGGATCAGGGCATAAAAGCGATAGAGGGCCAGGGTCAGGCCGTTACCGGAATGAAAGAAGCCATCCCCCGGAGTGATTTTGTAATCATGGCTGTTCCGGATGCGGTTCTTGGAAAAATATCACATGATGTTGTCCCGTTAATGAAAAAAAATGCCACTTTTATTCTGCTGGATCCTGCTGCCGCATATGCGAAGGAAATTGCTCTCAGGGATGATTGCACATTTGTGGTCACCCATCCGTGTCATCCCGGGCTGTTCACAGAGCAGAAGACCCCGGAGGCGAGGGCTGATATGTTCGGCGGGGTGGCAGCCGAACAGGATATCGTTATTGCCCTCCTGCAGGGGGAGGAGGAAAAATTTAAGGTTGCAGGGCATTTATGCAGCCGGATGTTCGCTCCCGTTGTCAAAGTTCACAGAATTACCGTGGAACAAATGGCCATATTGGAGCCTGCTATGGCTGAGGTTGTCGGAGCGTCATTTGTAACGCTTATGAAGGAGGCTCAGGATGAGGCAATCAGACGGGGAGTTCCGGAGGAGGCAGCGTCAGCCTTTATGCTCGGTCACTTGAAAATAGCGCTGGCGATCGTCTTCAAGAGCACCAATCCCTTCTCCGATGCAGCGTACAGGGCTATCAAATACGGCAGGGAGCAGATATTCAAAGAGAACTGGCTTGACGTGTTCAATGAGGAGTCCATCAGGGAGGTGCTTCAGCGTATGCTTCATCCCGATGATTGAATGAAGGGCCCATATAAACATCAGCTAATAAAAAATCCGGAGTGTAAATGAGCGGGAAACAGGAACAAAACGAACTCTTTAATGCCGACAGGATGGAATCAGCGGTTGATCGTGTGTTAAACGTTTTCAAGGAGACGTTGATCACAGGCAAGCTGAAACCCGGTGACCGCCTGCCGTCCGAAGTAGAGCTGAGCCGCAGCCTTTCCATCAGCAGGGGTTCCATACGTGAAGCAATGAAGATCCTTTCTGCCTTCAATATAGTAGAGATTCGAAGAGGGGACGGCACCTATATAGCTCAATCGGATTACAAAGTATCCTTCGATCCACTTCTCTTCAGTCTGATTTTGAGTAATGCCAATGTTAAAGAGCTCGTTGAGCTTCGGGAACTTATGGAGTTTGCCATTGTCAAGCTCGTGATACAACATGCCACAAAAGAAAATCTGGAAAATATCGCGCATACCATTTCAGAGATGGAAGAGCTTATCGGCAATTACGAAGATAATGAGCCGGATCAGCTTGTGCGGTCCGATCTGGACTTTCACAAAGCCCTTGGAAAAGCCACCAATAACAGGTTAGTCGAAAAAGTTTACCATTTTGTCATGGACTTTTTTACACCATCCATCAGGCTTACACATGAAAACCAGAAGGGAGGCAGGAATGCACTCGAACATCATAAAAGGATCTTCGAAGCCCTTAAGAGGAGGAATGTTGACGAATCGATTGTTGCGGTAGAGGGGTCGATTGTTGCATGGAAAGAACTTTCACATGTAATTAAGAAGGACTCAACAAGTTAAGTTTCGAAAAAATAAAATTTATAATGTAAGGAGGAAGTATGAAGATGTTAAAAAGTAGAAAGTTTCTAGTTTTTATCGCTGCATGTTTGTTGATCGCGGGCCTGTCCATCCAGTTTGGAATGGCGGGTAAAGGTGAGAAAGAGGTAATCGAGAAGGAGGTCATAATCGAAAAGGAGGTTATGGTCTCGGGGCCCTTTAGCTCGGCCGTGAGGGCGGTGGAGGAAGCAAAGAAGTATTCCGGGACAACCCTCAATGTCGTCTGGGAGGCCGGGCTTCAGTCACAGGATCCCAGGACTTTAGGGCCTAGATGGGAGGACCTGACAGGTATCAAGATCAAAGTCATCGAGCTTTCCTATAATGACATCTACACCAACCAGCTTCAGGATCATTTAACAGGAGGCAGCTCGTACGATGTCATAACTTTTTCGCCGCTCTGGCTCATCGACTTCGTCAATGCGGGTGTTGTCGAACCGCTCAACCCGTATATCGACAAATACATGAACAAAGCGGACCTGGACGATTTTCTGGATGTTTATAAATCCGAGGGCTATTCCAAAATAGGTGATACCTGGTACGGCCTGCCGGATGACGGTGATGTTTTTGTTCTTTACTACCGGAAGGATCTTTTTGCAGATCCGGATAACATGGCTGATTTCAAGGCAAAATACGGCTATGAGCTCGCTGCACCGGAAACCTGGGAACAGTTCGATGATATCGGCAACTTTTTCACAGACAAATTCGGGCCGGACCTGTATGGTGGTGCAGTTCAGCGCATCGAAGGACAGGCATATTCTTTCTGGATGGGTCCCTTCAGTGGGAACGGCGGACAGTTCTTCGATCCGAATACTATGAAGCCGGGTATTAACAGTGCCGTCGGGATCAAGACGACCCAGCAGATCGTGGATCAGAACAAGTGGATGCCTCCGGGGGTAGAAAAGTGGGGTTTTGTCGAGATCCTGAGTGCCTGGATGTCAGGCAAACTGGCTATGGCCATTACGTGGCCTCCAATCGGCAGGTGGTCCGCCGGCTATGGCGCTACGGTGGAGCAGCTCGCATGGGTGCCTTCGACGAAAGTGGTCGGAAAAGTCGGTTACGTGCCGCCGCCTGGCAGACCGACACTGGCCGGTGGATTTTCTCTTGCAATATCCCCTGACAGCAAGAATAAGGAAGCAGCCTATTTTTTCATTCAGTGGATGAACAGCCCGGAAATAAGTCTCCAGAGGGTAATGCTTCCTTATGCTCTTCGCGATCCGTTCCGCATTTCACACTTTGAATCGCCTCTCTACCAGTCGATGTGGCCCGAAGCGCCGGAGTACCTGGAGTGTCTAAAAAGAGGAGCAATGAAGGGACAGTTTGAGCTTGGCATTCCGGGAGCCCGTGAGTATGCCGAAGCAGTGGATAACGCCTTGACCGCATCCTTTGGCGGTGCTAACGTGAAATCAGAAATGGATAAAGCTGCAAAGAGATGGGAAGATATCACGGACCGTCTCGGCAGAGACAGGCAAATGGAAAATTACAAAGTATGGTTGCAGGGCCCGTGGAACAAAGAAGGGCCCAAGTAAGAAAAAGCTGCTCTTGTGAACGGTAATTTCAATGTGTTCCCTGCAGCTGGTGAGCTGCAGGGAACAAAATATGGCGGGGGAGATGGATGGACAGGGATACATATGCAAGCAGAGAAATTACACAGTTAAAGAAGGGCTGGTTGAGCTACAAACAGAAGAAACGGATCACGCCCTGGCTGTTCGTTGCTCCCTGTATCCTCATTATTCTGCTTGTGACAATCTTTCCGACCATATACTCTTTTGGACTCAGTCTTACCAAATGGGAGATTTCCCTTCCTGACAGGCCCTTTATAGGACTCGGGAATTATACGGCACTGATAAGGGACGCACGGTTTCGCAATTCCATACTTATTACGGCTGTGCTTGTTGTCGTTGGTGTTGGCGTGGAAATGTTGTTAGGTTTTGGGCTCGGCCAGATACTTTCGGTTAAGATGAAGGGTAAGCGTATCATTGTTGCCGCGCTGTTGTTACCTGTGATGGTAATGCCGATTGTAGTTGGGTATACATGGCGGTTGTTATGGGATGCCATGTACGGCCCCATCAATCAGATCATCGGCTGGATCATAGGGAGACCATTTCAAATTGCCTGGCTTGCCAAAACACCCACCGCGATCTTCGCCATTCTCGTAACAGAGATATGGCAATGGACACCCTTTATGTTTCTGGTTTTTCTCTCGGGTATTGTTTCGCTCGATACCGAGATATTTGAAGCGGCAGATATTGACGGTGCTTCATCGTGGGAGAAGCTTCGCTTTATGACTATTCCTTTGCTCCGTCCAATAATTATTGTAGCCCTGCTTATACGCGGGTTGGATGCATTGAAGTTTTTTGATGTTATATTCGCTCTGACCGGAGGGGCGCCCGGCAACTCTACAGAAACTATTTCTTTTTACATTTATAAAACCGGTTATCAGTTTTTCCGTCTCGGATACGGTGCGGCCGCATCATTTATTCTCCTCATCGCGCTGATCATAATCATTACTTATCTGCTGAAAATATTTAAAACGGTAACGGAATAAGGACAGGCAAACTTTTAGGCAGCATCTGGACAGGAGATATAACTATGCGTGTGAAGATTCGAAAAAAACTCTCCCTGACGGCACGTTACATTATTGCCTTTTCAGCGCTTATCTTCTTCCTGTTTCCAATTGTATGGATATTTTTAACAGCCTTTAAAACCGGGGATGAGTTCCTCCGCAGCCCGCCGGTCTGGATACCTCACACTCCAACGTTGCGGTCTTTTACCCACGTCATAAAGACGGGCGGATTAATATCTCTTATGAACAGCATGATCATATCGGTTTCTACAACAATGCTGTCTCTTTTTGTCGGCTCACTTGCCGGTTACGGGCTGGCGCGATATAAGGTGGGAGGAAAAAACCTTCCGTTTTTCATCCTGTCTCAGCGCTTCATGCCTCCTGTTGCAGTCATATTTCCCTTTCTCCTTATTTTCAAAACACTCAAATGGGTCGATACCTATCAGGCACTGATAATCGTTTACCTGACTTTCAATCTGCCCTATGCGGTATGGATGATGCGCGGGTTCTTCCAGGAGATACCGAAAGTAATAGAAGAATCTGCGTTGGTCGATGGCTGCTCCCCATTTGGGACATACTGGCGGATTGCACTTCCTCTGGCGACACCCGGTCTCGTTGCTACCGGTGTTTTCTGTTTCATCTTCACCTGGAGCGAGTTTTTCTTTGCGGTAACCCTTACGAGATCAGATGCCGTAACGCTGCCGGTGCATCTCGCCAATTTTTTTGGAAAAATGATGGTGATGTGGGGGGGAAGTAGGGGCTCTGTCCGTAATGGCAATGGTCCCCCTATTCTTCCTGAGCTTTGTTGTACAGCGTTACCTGGTGCGCGGATTAACACTGGGAGCCGTGAAATAAAGAATAATATAAGTTTGAATAGATGATCAGGTTTGTTATAGCAGGTTAATTAGTCGCGGTGAACCGCTCTATAAAGTGGCAGCATTAACAACAATCGGTGATTTAAAGGTTAGTACCTAAATAACAATTTCCTTGTTTTTTTGGCAAGGAAATTCTAAAAAGTCGGGCAAGCCCGAAGTTGCAAGAATGTGGCTTGTCCGCATTAGGGGGGCTCATGAAAGTTTCGAAGAATATGCAGGTTGAGATGTACCGGCGGATGGTCCGGATCCGGGAATTCGAGCTGGCCGCTATCGACTTGTTTAAGCGCGGTCAGGTGAAGGGGGCTGTTCACCCTTATATAGGTCAGGAAGCTTCCGGTGTGGGCGTGTGCATGGCTCTCCGAAAGAACGATTTAATTGCCGGGACCCATAGGAGTCACGGTCACAACCTGGCAAAAGGCGCCGATGCCGGGAAAATGTTTGCAGAGATCCTGGGGAAGGAGACAGGATACTGTAAGGGGCGCGGCGGTTCAATGCATATAGCCGCTTTTGATACAGGAAGCCTTGGTGCACTCGCAGTCGTCGGCTCCGGGATTCCCATTGCCGTAGGTGCTGCCCTGGGGTTCAAAATGCAGGGTCAGGATAGAGTAGCCGTTCCCTTTACGGGAGATGCATGTGTCAACACGGGGAACTGGCATGAGAGTCTGAATATGGCTTCGATCTGGGATTTGCCGGTAGTGTTTGTGCTTGAAAACAATCATTACGGGGTGTCTACAAATATTCGTAACAGCACGAATATAGAAGATCTGTCTGTGCGCGCAAAGTCCTACGGTATACCAGGTGTGCGTGTTGATGGATTTGACGTTGCGGCTGTTTATGAGGCGGCCGTAGAAGCGGTTGAAAGAGCGCGTGGCGGTAATGGACCGACCCTGCTTGTAACAGAGTCTTATCGATTCGAAGGCCACTATGCAGGAGAACCTGAGGTTTACCGGGAGCGGGAAGAGGTGCTGGAATACAGGAAAAAGGATCCGATTCCGCGTTTAAAAAAATATCTTGTCGAAAAAAAGATAGCCAATAGGGGCGAGCTGGATGCGGTCGATGGACAGGTTGTGACCGTGACTCCTATGGGTCCCGGCAATTAAATCGTTCTTTCGGAGAGCCATGCACACGCCCACACCGGAAGCTTCCTGACCTATATAAGGGTGAACAGCCCCCTTCACCTGACCGCG
>DRHN01000096.1 GCA_011049595.1 Spirochaetota bacterium
CGCCAGTATGTAACCCCGCTCTGATGGTGAGCCCGATCTTCGCAACGGCCTCTTGGATGGCACAGGCACAGCGGATCGCACGTGCCGGACCGTCGAACGTCGCAAAGAAACCGTCTCCCGCCGTATCAACTTCCCGGCCTCTAAAGCGTTTCAGCTCACTGCGCACTGTGCTGTGATGTTGCTCGAGGAGATCACGCCATTGTTGATCACCCAGCTCCACGGCTCGTTCGGTCGAGCCGACAATATCTGTGAACATCACGGTTGCGAGTATCCGGTCGAGTTCCGGCCCGTGTCGAGCGCCGGTCAGGAATTCCTCGACCTCCTCGAGAATATCATCCGCGTCACCGGTCCAGGGAAAATGATCTTCGCCGGAGAGTTCGACATATTTTGCCCCGGGGATGTTCTCAGCAAGATAGCGGCCTCCGCCCACCCGGGTGGCCCGGTCACCGGATCTGTGCAAGACGAGGGTTGGGACGCGGATCGACGGGAGGACCTGCCGAACATCGGTGTTTGCCATCATGTGCATCAAAGTTCGCGCCCCTCCCGGGCTGACTGCCAGCCGCTCGAATCGACCCCAGGACTGCACTTGACGATCATCCTGTGCGATGCTTGGAGCGAACAATTTTGCCGTCATGCCTGTGCCCCATTCGCGGTCAATGCGCTCCAGAAAACGTTCCAACTGAGCAGGGGTGGGAGCCCAGGGGTACTCTGAGTCATGGAGACCCCGCGCAAATGTGCCGTATAATACAAGTGCAGTTGTCCTCTCCGGGTATGTGGCTGCAAAAAGGATACACATGGGACCACCCTCGGAGATACCGAAAAGCGCTGCTTTTTTTGAACCTGCTGCATCCATCACCGCGCGGACATCATCCATACGTTGCTCGAGTGTGGGGAGGGCCGCGACAGGGTCCGAGAGCCCTGTCCCCCGCCGGTCGATCAGAATCAAACGACAAATGGACGAAAGTCGGTGCAGAAACCGAGCATACGACGGTTCTTCCCAGGCGTTTTCCACATGCGAGACCCAGCCCGGCACTATGACGAGGTCAAACGAACCCTCCCCGGTGACCTGGTAGGCGATATTAACGTCCCCGCTTTTCGCGTATTTGGTGTCCGGCAACATGTTACTTCCCCCTATTGTCCTTGTGAAGGTAGATGAAGAGTCACTTCAGGTTATATAGATAAAAAATCAAAATCATTTCAAATTAGAAAAACACCCGGATAAGATTTTTATCGGCAGAGCGACAACTTCATCTATTTTCGGTAACATTCTTTCAGAATCTCTGTTGTCAACGGGAATTTCTTTCCTTCATTTCCCTTCCCACGCTCGCGACTAGGGGAGCGCGGGGGGTGCCACGGGATGCTTCCCTTCCCTCTCTGAGCTGGCTGATGCACGCCTCCCGGCTCAGGTCCATGCTTGCTCGTTTTGGGTTTGTCCATATCAACTCCTTTCTTTCTTAATTCATATATAGATTGGTAATTGTACAACTGCCTTTACTGCCTACAATGGCCGATGAGGAATTCAACAATAGAAATCGCTTCAGGACAGAGTCCGAAAATTGAAGAGCGAATCAATTTTCAGATCCATCTACATTGTTTAATTTTCTTAATGCCACATTGTGGTAGAATTTGTCAAGATAATTTAATATTTCTTAATTTTCATCATTGAGGGATAGCTCCTCAAAATATCCTTGAAAGTGGGGTTTTTATTATGAGGTAGATGGAGAAAATTTGATGGGAGGAAATTCTTATCATTTCAAGCAAAGAATTGCCGATTAACAAAAATTTCCTGATTGGTGCATTAAAATAGCAGTAATTATTTAATTCTCAATTTTTTAAAGGTTTGACCATAAATACATAGCAGCATATGCCCGCCATGGTTTCCAGTGTTCTGCCATATTTTTAAGCAGCTTTTCAGGTACAGGTGTTCCATCCGAAGAAACAGCCTTTAGCAGGCCAAGGTCTGAATAAGGGAAAGCATCAGGGCTTTTAACGGTCCTCATGATAATATACCGGGCAGTCCATTCTCCAATTCCTTTTATCTGCAACAGGGCGTTTTTCAGATCGGCAGGATCTGAGAATGGATTAAAAATAATTCTATCCTCTAAAACTGCTTTTGAAAGAAGCTTTATGGTTGAAATTCTGGTTTTTGTCAGGCCGATACCTTCAAAATCAGAAATAGCAAGTATTTCAGGACCCGGAAACACATTTTTCAGGCCGAAATTATTAGGTATATTCAGCTTTTTCCCATACTTGGAAGCAATCCTGCCAATAATGGTTGTGGCCCCTTTTACAGACACCTGCTGTCCGACAATTGCCCTGATACAGAGCTCAAAAGAATTAAATGATCCCGGAACCCTGATTCCGGGGTTTTGTTTAACCAGATTACCGAGAAACTTGTCCTTTTTTAAACGGTCATCAATATTTTTTACGGGCGCATTCAGATCAAAAAGACTTTTCACGGTTTCCGTAATATAAAACAGCTTTTTTATATCCGGAAATTCAACTTCAAGGTTTACTGTATTCTCTTTATTTTTACAGGATACGGTGATAAATCCAGTCATATTATCAATTTCTATGCTTCTGCTGTAAATATCGTTGCTGGCAAATTCAACACCCGGTATTGCTCTTATTTTCAGGAAACCGGTTATCTGTCTAAAATTAAGCGGTGGATGAAAAGAAAGATGCAAAATATTGGGTTTAGATGTGGATATCTTACCTTTCCGCAATGCTGATGGAGGTTTATTATAGACCTTTTTCAACTGATAGTTAAAATTTCTGATACTTTTATACCCTGAAGCAAATGCAATATCTGCCATGGAAAGACCGGTTTCTGTTATGAGTTTTTTTGCAAACAGCAGTTTTATTGTATTGATAACGGATGAAGGGGTTGTTCCCAGGTGCTTTTTGAATAGTCTTCTAAGATGTCTGCCGGGTATGCCGAGTTTGTTCCCCAGTATTTCAAGATCGATATTTCCTTCAATATTCTGGTTTATTAGCTTCAATGCCCGCAGAATAACGGTAGAAGTTCCCATCCATGCTGCCGTACCTGGTGTGCACTCGGGACGGCATCTCAAACATGGTCTGAAGCCTGCATCAATGGCAGCTCCTGCACTTTTGTAAAATTCCACATTTGAAAACTTGGGTGTTTTTGCAGGACAGACCGGTCTACAAAATATTCCGGTGGTTTTTACACCTATAAAAATAAGACCGTCAAATGCCGGAGCTTCTGATAATACAGTGTTTCGGTATACTTTTTCTGATATTTCCATATGCTTAAAAATTGACACATTGAGAGAATATAAGCTGTCGAACTTTATGAAATTATTGCAGATACCAAATTGATACATGCAACCTATCGCATATTGAAGGTTGGTGTCAAATTAGAGTCCCGAAAAATGGGACTTTAGGCAAATAAAAAGGGTAAATACATGTGATAGGATTCACCCTTTTGAATTGGGATACAATTTGGATATCCAATCTGGTTTTGGTTCCGGTTTTTATCAAATCATGGCTGTACAACTCAAATTGCCCTTTTTAACAAAAAGGTGAATATCACAGGTTTTAGCGGGCTATGAATTTTGAAGATATGTATGGAGAGTACCAGTATCTGCACAAAGCAGGGGCTTGAGAAAGTTGATTTTTATAGCAGAAATCAAAAGTGTGCAGAATAAAAACGCAGGGCCATTGCTGACCTGCCTTCTTTTAGCCTGACAAGTATTTTGCCATGAAATCCATTGCTTCCGGCTCATCAAGCCAGCGACTTAATTCATAGGTGAAGCCAGGCACGGCATAAAACGCGGCAACGCGGCTGTTCAGATATTCAATTGCTTCCTCATGCTTCGAGCTGTCAAACTCATAGATATCAAAGCATTTAGTGCCGACTCCTAACTCAGTGTGGGTGTACGCCTCATATTACGTAATAAATTGCATGTAAAATAGGGAATTAGTATTTTTAACTTGACATTATGTGACAAATATATTATATTTTATCACATATGGAAACAAAGGGTGTCTCATCTGCAATAATTTCGGCTGTTCGCGTTGGCGTAGTGGAACAACTCAGGTCCATTGCCAAGTACCCATTTGACGGTGCAAGGATACAATATGTTGAAAAGCAATTCATTGAAACTC
>DRHN01000097.1 GCA_011049595.1 Spirochaetota bacterium
GCAATAGGCTTTTATGCTGTTGCGTCCGGCTGTTTTGTCTCATACAGCCCGGCAATGAGGGTAATGGGCAGTAAGAAGCTGACCGATTTTTTAACTGATGAGGTGGAAGAAATTACAGGCGGCAAGTTTTGCTATGAAAGTGATCCGGTCGAAGCGGCACACAGGATAATCGATCATATTGACAAAAAGAGAGAAAACCTTAAATTGAAACCTGTTATGTATGAGGCGCCCTATAAAAAGGAAAGTTGATCATAAAAAGCAGGGAGTTTTAAGTTTAGTTCCATGCGCAGCAAATGCAGACACCCGGTCATGCCAGGCCCGCGGTTTTTAAAATAGAGGGTACCATGGCCTCTTTACCAATGGCCATGATGTGAACGCCGTCGGCGAGCTTATTTTGTTTTATTTCTCTGATCATACGTCCGGCTATTTCTATGCCCTTTTCCAATCCATTTCCTTTGCCTGCATCGACCAGTTCGTCGATCAAATACTGGGGCACAATTATGCCGGGTACATTTTTATTCATATATTTTGCCATGCCGGGCCCTACAAGCAGAACAATACCGGCCATGATCTTGACGTCAAACTTGCGGGCGTAGTCCATGAATTTTTTGAACTTTTCAAGATCATAAATTGCCTGGGTTTGAAAAAATTTTGCCCCTATAGAAACCTTTTTTTCGAATTTGATCAGTTGAGGCTCAATAGGCTCCGCCTCCGGGGTCACTATCGCGCCGGTGTAGAATTGTGGAAAAAACTGCGGGTCACCTTCGAGCTTGTTGTCCCCGATATCGACGCCTTCACCGAGGTGGTTTATGACATCTATCAGCTGGACCGACTCAATATCGAATACAGGCTTTGCCTGCGGGTGGTCACCGACCGTAACAGCATCCCCTGTCAGAGCGAGGATATTCTGTATTCCGAGCCTTGAGGCCAGAAGAAGATCGGACTCCAGCGCCAATCTGTTCCTGTCCCTGCATGTCATCTGCAGGAGCGGCATCCCTCCGGCTTTCATAATTTCAATGCATCCTCCAAGGGACGGGTATTTCATGACGGAACTTTGATTATCCGTCACGTTCAGAGCGTCAACCTTATCTGCGAGCAATTTTATATGCTCTATCATTTCCCTTATGTCCGTCCCCTTGGGGGGGCCAATTTCAGCTGTTATGACAAATTGTCCTGATTCGAGTTTTTCTCTGAATTTATTTTCCATATTCTATTTAGATACCTTTCATTAAAGTTAACAGCAATGTTTGTCCGGTTATTCTTTTTCTTCTTCAAGACTGTACAGAACAGGCTCTAAAGCTTTTTGATAATTTTTCGGAGGTTGATACTCTCTCAATACGTCCAATCTCCCCTGTGCTTCGAGCCTGTTGTATATAAGCGTCCACGCGCAATCCTTGTTTTTATCTACTTCGCATTTACCGTTGTCGGTCCCGCCGCAGGGCCCATTCCCCAATGATTTAGGGCATAAAACCATGGGGCAAATGCTTGCCGTTGACCCGAGAAGGCACTCACCGCACTGCATGCATGCGGATGTGTAATTTCCTTCCGGAAATTCCCTCCCTATCGAAATGGTATCATTGGCGGGAATGACAGCGATCCCGCACCCTGCCCCGATCTGCTGATTCCCGAACCCGCAGGTCATTTCGAGCACTGCTTCGGCTTTATCGATTTTATCCTGTTCCTGTTTAATTATTTCGTGGGAAAGAATATCGCACGTAGTCGGAATGACGGTCCAACCGACGACATTTTTCCCATTCTGCTTCAGGGCCTGTACCATATTCAGTACTTCAGTCACCCCGCCGGTCCTGCACATGGTAGCACAGGTGCCGCAGCCGATTATAAATACAGCTGAATATTTTTCAAGACTCTCCAGGATAGAATCCTGGTCTTTTGATCGTGTAATACTTCTCATTGTTTAATCCTTTTATGTAACTGTTTCTAATGCGGCTTGAAACTCGTCTTCAAAGAGGGCAAGGGAATCCAAAAGGCCCGTGGGCGCCGCAAGACCGAGACCGCAGAAAGATGTATCGATCATAGTTTCAGACACGTCCCTCAGGGACTGGATGTCACTTTTCTTTCCCTGACCCCTGCTCATGCGATCGAGGATCGCGTGGATAACCCAATTCCCCTCTCTGCAGGGTGTGCATTTTCCGCAGGATTCCTCCATGAAGAAAAGCATCACTTCACGCATGGTTTCAACTACATTCCGCGTGTTATCGAAAACAATAGCAGCACCTGCACCGATAATATCCTCAAAACAGAGTGCCCTGTCCAGGTTGTCACCCCTGACTACCTTGCCCGAAGCGCCCCCAACCTGAACGAATTTTACGTTTTGGGCGCCCGCGCAGTCATAAACCAATTGGCGCAGTGATGCCCCCATTGGCAGCTCATATACACCCGGGTTTTTTACATCGCCTGAGACAGAGAACAGCTTTGTTCCCTTGCTTTTCTCGGTTCCGATTTTTGAAAAAGCCTGAGCTCCATTTGTTATGATCCATGGGATATTTGCGACCGTTTCAACATTGATGATTATGGTCGGTAAATTGAAAAGACCCGACTGAGGCGGGAAGGGCGGCTTTTGTCTGGGCTCGCCCCGTTTTTCCTCTATCGACTCGATCAAAGCAGTTTCTTCCCCGCAAATATACGCGCCCGCCCCGATCTTCAGTTCGATGGGGAACGGTTTTTCAACCATCCCCGACTTATTTAATTCCTCTATAGCTTTTTCCAGCCTGCCGCTAAAATAGGTATACTCGTCTCTCAGGTATATGTACCCCTTCTGAGCGCCGACAGCGAGTCCGGCAATAGTCAGGCCTTCCAGTACCAGGTATGGACATTTTGTCAAAAGTTCGCGATCTTTGAATGCCCCCATTTCGCCTTCATCAGCGTTGCAGATGATCCAGCGGTTAACTTCTTTATTTTGGTATCCCAGCTCAAGTTTAAAACCGGTCGGGAAGCCGGCTCCGCCCCTCCCCCGAAGCTCCGATTTTTTTATCTCTTCGATGATCTGAATCGCTTCCAGGTTTTTCGCTTTTTCGAGTCCTTTCAACCCGCCAAGGTTTTTGTATTCCTTCAGACTTTCGATTTTCTTTTCGATATATTTGCCGAAGATCATGGCCTATTCACCCTTACCGTTTCTAATATCCTTTATTATTTGGCGGACTTTACCGCCTGTGAGATCGCCAAAGAGTTCGTCATTGACAAGCATTGCAGGGGCACTGTCGCATGCGCCTATACAGTTGACCATGTGAAGTGAAAACAGGCCGTCCTCGGTTACACCTTCCGGGCCGATCTTTAATTCGTCCATCAGATTTGACAGAATCTCTTCCATCCCTTTCATTCTGCATGGAAGGCTTCTGCAAATATTGATCCTGTATTTCCCCCTTTTTGCGGGGGAGGTCTCGGTGTAGAAAGTCGATACCGAATAAACGCCGGCGAGGTTTTTGCCGTGTTTTTCACCAATTTCACGAAGGTCGTCCGAACCCAACCCGCCCTTTTTTTCTCTAATAGTTTTTAGTTCGGATAATATATCAGTCTGCATTAATTATCTCCGAGAACATGCAAAGTTGTTTTTCCACCCTCTTTTTGGCTGTGTTGATGAGAGCGCCTACCGGGCATATGTCAGCACACACAGTGCACTCTTTACAAAATTCCATGTCGAAGTCTGAGTCATCGTTTATTACAATACGTGTTTTGCGGCCCCGATAGGCCACGGCCCACATATCCTTTTCTACTATTTCACTGCAGGCCCTCACGCATCGCCTGCATGTTATACATTTCGAGAGGTCGCGCTGAATATAGGGGTGAACGTGATCGATCATGCGGGCTGTTCTGCTTTTTATATAGAAGCTGTTCGCAACACCAGCCTCTGCGGCTACTTTTCTCAGTTCACACAAGTTTGCCGCATCACACACAAGGCAGTTGTCCGCATGATTTGCCAGTATCAGTTTCAGGTTTGTCTGTCTGGCTTGAACAACCCTCGATGATTCCGTTTTAATGACCATATCTTCTCTAACCGTGGTTGAACAGGCCGGCTCTAATCTCGGGGATTTTTCAACTTCCACGGCACAGACCCTGCACAGGCTCATTCCGGAAAGCTCTTTGTGATAGCAAAGAGTTGGGATATAGATGCCGTTTTGTTCTGCGGCTTCAAGTATGGTCTGTCCTTCGTTCGCTGTAATTTTTTTACCGTTAATCGTTACTGTCAATGTTTTTCTCAGGATAAATCAATTTTTAAGTTTAAAAAGTAAAGACTTAACTTCTAACAATGTAAATCTAAAATTATTGGTACGTCAATAAAAAAAATAATCGCTGATTTACGGCACAATTATCATACATGATGAAAGTTATAACTTAAAACAAGGAAACCAAAACAATACTGAATTTAGAGAAAATCATCAATGATTAAATGATTTTTAGATAACGATCACCCATAAAACACATTTATGGAAATATTTAATAGAAATATAAAGATGTAAAGATTAAACTTTATTGATGTATGAAGGTTTATATTGTAATATTTTAATATAAGCAGGATACTGTTCCCCAAATGGGCCGGACCATGAAAAATCCGATCAAAGTGATCTCTTTGTCCGTTTTTATTATTGCTGTTGCCGCATGTGCTGTTTTTATTCAAAAGCAATTGGCAGCATCCGGTTTTAAAAAAGAGACCTCCCGGAGATGGGAGGAAATAGATCATTTTATGAAGTACTCAGAAAACTCCCCTTTTAAAGATAAATCTAAAGAAAAATTTACGGGTTTGAAGTACTTTCCCCCTGACCCGAAATATAAAGTAAAAGCTACCATTGTTCCAATTCACGGCAGCGAGATGATCGCGATACCCATGAATGACGGCTCGACCGAGGATTATTACCGTTACGGGTTTGCCGAATTCATATTAAAGAACAAACCACATCGTCTTCTTTTGTTAAAAGCTGTTTCCGACCGGTATACCGACCGACTTTTTCTTGCTTTTAGCGATGGAACAAGCGGGCGTGTTACATACGGAGGGGGCAGGTACATCGATCTGTATCAGGAAGCGGAAGATTGGGTAATGATCGATTTTAACATGGCATACAACCCTTACTGCGTGTACAATATAAGTTATATATGCCCCTTACCTCCAGCCGAAAATCATATGCAGGTTGACGTCAGGGCCGGAGAAAAGATCTACCTGCATGAGTGAGTATGTTAATTCTATCTGTTTATCGGAGAAAAAATTGACAGAACGGTAATGGTGGAACCTTATTTTTCCAATTTTCCTATATTTTCACGGAGATAATTTTTTAGTTTGGGGATAACTTCCTTTAAATCCCCGACGATCCCGAGGTCGGCCATCCTGAATATGGGCGCGTTCCTGTCGGTATTGACCGCTATTATCTTTTCAGATTCCCGCATCCCCATAACATGCTGTATCTGGCCCGAGATCCCGCAGGCGATGTAGAGTTTGGGGGTCACAGCCTTGCCTGTCTGCCCAACCTGGTGCTGGTGCGGTATCCAGCCGGCATCCACAGCAGCCCTCGACGCACCCAGCGCCACCCTGGATTCCCCGACCATCCCGGCCAGGTCCTGCACCAGGTCTTTAAGGAGGTTGAAGTTTTCAGCCTTCCCAAGCCCTTTCCCTCCTGACACGATAAAATCAGCTTCTCCCACGTTTGAAAAGGGCGACACTTCCCTTACCTCGTCTATTAATTTGATATTCTGCTTCTTTAGATCAATATCAACTGCGATCGTTTCAATTTCGGCAGCCATCGGGTCCTTTCTGCCTTGTTTTGCTCTTTTCATCACATTCGGTCTTACGGTTGCCATCTGAGGACGGTGATTGGGAGTAATAATCGTGGCCATGATGTTCCCGCCGAATGTGGGACGTATCTGCAGGAGGTTCCCCTCCTCGTTTATTTCGAGCCCCGTGCAGTCAGCGGTCAAACCCGTGTCGATCCTGCCTGCAACACGGGGGGCAAGGTCCCGCCCAAGATGTGTTGCGCCGAAAAGCACAATGGACGGTCTGTATTTCGAAATAATGCCTGCCATAATATTTGTATATATTTCCGTGTTGTATATTTTCAGTGCTTCATTTTCCACCGCGCAGATCTTTTGGGCCCCGTAGTCAGAAAGTATTTCCCGCACCTTTTCCCCGTCTGCGCCGAGAACGACCGCGCTGCAGATCTCTCCCAGTTTATCAGCAAGCCTTTTTGCCGCGCTTACCATCTCCAACCCTATCTGCTTTACCTCATCATTCTCGATCTCGATATATGCCATTACCCCCGAATAACCGGACAGGTCTCTTTTCAATACTTTTCTGTCTATATTAATCGCGTCCGCAGGACACGGCTTCACACACGCGCCGCACAGAACACAGTTGATGTTAAATACAGGCAGCCCGTCTTCATATTCAATAGCGTCAAAGGAACAGTATTTCCTGCATATTCCGCATTTTGTGCAAACAGCCTCTTCAACTTTAATATTCACATTTACACCTCGATGTCTGAAATGATTGAATAGTCGATGGGGACAGCTTAAGGCCTGTAAGGTGTTGAGGTTTTCACCGGCGCTGTCACCAATCCCCTCTTTATTTAGAAATTATTTCCAGGATAAAATCACCTGCTTTTTTTGCCAATTTTTCTGTTTCACCTTCCAGCTTCGTGCTTCCATCCCTGTCCTGTATCCCGCCCTTCATTATCAATTTTATCCGCTCGTGCGCGGGAAGGCTGCTGTCTATGACCATCTGGGCCCTTGTCCTTGTTTTGGCAGCATTTATCTCGACAACCTGTGTAGGCGAGCCGTCGATACCCACGTCGTCCGTGCTGAGCTCGAGATCTTTTAGGGTTGCTTTTTCTATCCTCTTGCCTTCTAAAAGTTTCAGATCGGGATCCCTGGGTTCATTTATCCCTTTTACAAGGGTGACAACCAGCGGCAGTTTTCCCTGCATAACCTGGTACCCGGTGTCTGTTTCCCGGGTAAAAATGCCATTTCGGCCTGTATCATCCAGTTCAATTTTATTTACAAATGTGATCTGAGGTATTCCAAGCTTCTCCGCGATCTCCGGGCCCACCTGGGCAGTGCTGCTGTCCGTCGTTTCCAGCCCGCAGATAATGAGATCGTACTTGTACTTTTTCAGTAAAGCGGCCAAAGCCATAGATATGCCCCAGTGTATTTTTGAAGTCATTGCAAACCCCTTTATGGTTTTTGGTTTGTGTAGTCAGCAGAAATAAAATCCAATAATTTGAGAATGTCAAACAAATCTTCCATAGTGAGGGTTTTAGGATCAAAAACATAGTTACTTGAATATATGAGATGTTTATGATACAAAACATTGATTTTATCGCACAGTTCAAATAATTTAATAAATGCATTAGTAATTAATTAAAGGGGAATACAATGAGTGAAAAATTTCCACATCTATTTACACCGGGCAGGATCGGGAACGTAAAGATCCCGAACCGAATTGTTTTTCTTCCCCATTACACGGCAATTGAGAATGATGACAATACCATACAGGACGCATATATAAACTATTTTGCCGAGAGGGCAAAAGGGGGGATCGGGCTTCTGATAATCGACAGCCAGGCGGTAACGTTTTCAGCCAAGATGGCGACCAAATATATTCATGCATATGAGGAAAGGGTCATACCCGGTTACAGGAAGATGAGCTCGGAGGCCCACAGGCACGGGTCCAAAATCTTTGTACAGCTGAGCCACGGGGGGCACACGACGCTCACGCATCCGCCCCAGCTTTTATACGCTCCCACCCAGATGTCCGAACCCTGCTGTCATTACAACACAAAGGAGATGGAGATCGAAGACATAAAAGAGGTGGTTGAGGGTTTTGCGACAGCGGCAAAGCATGTAAAGGAGGGCGGTTTTGACGGGGTTGACATAAAGGGGGCGTCGCACGACGGTCTATTGAGGAGCTTTATATCGCCCTATTTCAACAGGAGAAAGGACGAGTACGGGGGCAGTTTTGAGAACAGGATGAGGTTTCCGCTCGAGGTTGTGCACGCGATAAGGGAGGCTGTGGGGCCTGATTTTGTGTTCGGTGTGAGGGTGTGCATGGACGAGTTTACATCCTGGGGTTACGGTTCTGAGGAAGGTAAGAAGATAGTGCGGGCGTTTGATGAGACCGGGGAGGGAGGCTGTGTATGGGACAGGCACGCTGAAGAAGGCTGATAAAGTGAAGAAGGTAGCGGTGATAGGTGGAGGGCCCGCGGGACTCAAGGCTGCCGAGATACTTGCGAGGAGGGGGCATAGGGTATCGATATACGAGGAGAAGGAAGGGTTTGGCGGTCAGGTGAACATAGCCGCGAGGATACCGAACAGGGAAGAGATAAAGGAAATTGTGAGATACATGAGGATACAGGTTGAGAATCTGGGAGTGGATATACACCTTGGAGAGAAGATGAATGTTGAGAGTGTGAAGGGACTGGAAGCGGAAGTTATTATAGTAGCAACCGGGTCCAGACCTGCTGAGGCAGAGGGGATAGAGGGGTATGAGCAGGATAATGTGGTGAATGTGCGCGATGTGCTGTTGGAGAAAGTAGAGGCAGGGGAGTGAGGCTGATACCGAACAGTGAGGTTAAGCGGATAAAGGGGGAAACGGTGACGGTTATGAATGTGTACACGCAGGAAGAAGAGGATATAAAAGGAGTGGACATGGTTGTGATGTCTGTGGGGAATAAGTCGGAGAGGGGGATATATGACGAACTGAAGGGGAAGATTGAAAAGGAGATATATTTTGTGGGGGACGCTGTAGCGCCGAGGCTAATAGAGCAGGTAGTGCTGGAGGCCGAGGAGCTTGCCAGGAGGATATAAGCACGTTGCGTTATTAGACGCAATGGTTTTTGGCCGGGCAGGCGGCCCTTAAGACAGCTGCGGCTATATCACAGTGATATAAAAATTATACAAAAACATCGTTAAAAGGGGATAGAAATTGGGACCTATAGATCAAAATAATCGAGGCGGAATATCCAGGGTATCTGTCACAAGGGCTTCCAGGCCGGATAAAAAACAGATAAAAGAGGCTTTTGAAAGGCTGCTCGGCGCCTTCGGCGGCATCCGGAAAATCATCCCCCCTGATGTCAAAAAGGTCTTGATCAAACCGAACCTGATGATGGGGGAGCCCTGGACGACCGGTATTACTGTTAATCCTTTCATTGTCGAGCTGCTGATAATGGAATTAAAAAAAGAGAGGATCAACGTTATTGTAGGGGAAGGTGCCGGGTGGGGGTGCCCGAGTGACGACGCGTTTAAAGCCACCGGTATTACCGGGCTGTGCAGTAAGCTTGAAGTCCCTCTCGTGGATTTCAAAAGAGGGGAGACAGTGCGTTTATCGGTACCGGATGGAAGCGTACTGAAATATATCGTGGTTGACAGGGTTGTGCCGGAGTGTGATTTTATAATAAATGTGGCAAAGATGAAGACCCACTGTGAGACTATCGCGAGTCTTTCGTTGAAGAACATGAAGGGGTTTATTGCCGAAGACAAAGAGAGGCTGAGGTTTCATCTTCTTGACGTAAATCGATGTCTGGTGGACTTGAACAGAACGATCAAGGCGGATTTTTCAATAGTTGAAGGGATAATAGCGCTTGAGGGGATAGGGCCCCTGTTTCCGGGCAAACCGAAGCCGCTTGGCGTTTTAGCCGGGGGGAAGGACCCGGTGGCGGTTGATTCGGTGTGCGCGAGGATCATGGGCATGGATCCGGCTGAAATAAGGCACATACAATACGCGTACGAAGCGGGTCTGGGAAAAATTGACCTCGACGACATTGAAGTGGCCGGGGAAAGCATTGAGAGTGTAAAGCCGGTCTCATGGGAGCTGCCGCCTTTGACAATTGAAGCTCTGTCGCCTTTTAATGAAATTCGTATTGTAAACGGGAACCCGTGCAGCAACTGTATAGCGAGCCTCGCGTCGTATCTCCACGGATATATCGATAAAAAGATCATTGAGGAGGCGACCACAAACGTGGAGATCTTGATAGGCAAGAAAGCCGTATCCAGCGGGAGTGGAAAAGAGATCGCCATAGGCAATTGTTTGGAAAGATACCGGGGGAAACTTCCCTTTGTTTCCGGATGCCCGCCTCCCAGCGACGCGTATCTGGAGTTGATCGCGCTTGGTTTGAAAGGAGATTTTAAACCCTTAACTGTTAATTCTGACGCCAGGATTGTTGATCCTGAAAACGGGGAATCTGAATGAATCTGAATACCGGTATATTGAGTGATGATAAAAATATGTTTGATACCGGAAAGACATATTTGGGTGTGATATTTGCGCACCGGCCCGGTTTTCCTGAAAAACCGGTTGCCGATGCCCGCAAGATCATATCTAAGGTTTTTAAAAAACTTGACATTTATTTGGTATCACCCGGGGTATTACAGAAAAATGCATCCTCGGAAACCTCAGAATACGGAACACAGCTGGGGGCTGTTTCTAACTATAAAGAGGCAAAGCTCTGCGCGGAACTATTTAAAAAACACGTACCACGTTTGCATGGTCTGATCATATGTCTTGCGAATTTCGGTGACGAGAGGGCTGTCGCTGATGTTATACGGTATGCCGGCCTTGATGTGCCTGTTTTAGTTCATGCTTTGCCGGATCACGAAAAAAAGATGGGATTCGGGGAACGAAAAGACGCATATTGCGGTAAAATTTCCGTGTACAGCAGCTTAAAGCAGTACGGCATCCCATTCACTCTGACCGGCAGTCATGTTGTAGATCCCGTCAGCCAGGCATTTACAAACGAACTAAAGGATTTTTTAAAGACATGCCGTATAGTCATATGAAATGTTTTTCTCCCGTCGCACCGAGCCGCCGGTGATGATTCTACCCACAGATTTCGCTGTGGAACTTATTTTTCATCGTCTCCAGGCATGCAAACCGTTGATATCGATACATGGGAGTCGAGAATTCCCACAAAACAGGAATATATTGAAGGGATGAAAGTATTAGACGCGCTTAAAAATCATCATCTGTTTTGCTGTTATACTCCATATTTCGGGTTCGAGGGTGTTCCTGAAGTCATGAAGATCCCGGAAAGGATTATTATAATTGCAATTGAATAAGTTATCGGGGTGGGAGCGTCGCCCGGTATTGGGACATTGGCAACTGTTTATGGAACAGTCGTATGGAGGCCTGTCTTGGAAGAGCGGCTCAAGCGTATCAATGATCTGATCTTAAGAAATGGGTATATGAGTGTCGTCAATCTCGCTTCGGAGCTGTCGGTTTCCGATATGACGGTGCGCAGGTATCTGGAGAAACTCGAGCAGGAAGGATACGTGTCAAGAACCCACGGCGGTGCATATACCGGCCAGGTCGGTGTTGAGATCGATTA
>DRHN01000098.1 GCA_011049595.1 Spirochaetota bacterium
GGATAAGATAGCTGAAACCGGTATTTCACCGGCAAGTGGCGAATCGAATTCGGTGTATTTTAACGAGGCAAGACTGGTATACACATGCAGGAAGATTTATTTTCAGGACATAATACCGGACCATTTTCTTGACCCGTCTATAAACGAACATTATCCCGATAAAGACTATCACAGGATGTATATAGGTGAAATAATTTCCTGTATCAAAAAGGATTAGTCCCGGTTTTCGAAATTTTGGTCATTGCTGAACGTAGTCCGTTACAAACAGGAAGACACGATATGAAAGAGATCTCTTACAGAGATTTTTCGAATGTTGAAATACGGGTGGGGAAGATCATAAAAGCACAGGATTTCTCAAAAGCCTTGAAACCGGCGTATAAATTATGGATTGATTTCGGGCACCTTGGTGTAAAAAAGGCAAGCGCGCAGATAACAAAGCTGTATGACAGAAGTGATCTTCTCAACCGGCTAATAATTGCGGTTGTAAATTTTCCTTCAAAACAGGTAGCGGATTTTATGTCCGAGGTCCTTGTGCTTGGAGTCGTGCTGGAGGATGGGGCTGTTTCTCTTTTAAACCCCGACCATGACGTCCCCCCCGGTGCACGGATAATGTGAGCAGGTAAACTGGTTGAATATAAGGTTTTCGACAAATTAATTTAAAATGACTGTAATATTTTTTAAGGAGCTCCAATGGACTGCAATTTTAAAGAAAAAAACCTCACAAGATGCAACTGTACCTACGATCCATGTCCCAGGAAAGGTATATGTTGTGAGTGTATCGTCTATCACAGATCAAACAACGAAATGCCGGGTTGTTACTTTTCAAAAGCCGGCGAGGCTACATACAACCGTTCCATCTCGGCTTTTATAAAAGATTACCGGTAGGGCAGGTTTTAATATTTCATAAGTTCATGGCAAACAATTAAATTGTATATTCAGTAAAGACCTTAAAGGAGCTGTTTTGGGAGAAATACGGGTACTTCCGGAAGAGGTTTCATCTAAAATCGCTGCCGGGGAAGTGATCGAAGGCCCGCATTCTATTGTACGCGAGCTTATTGATAATTCCCTTGATGCGGAGGCAGGTCAGATCAAAATAACTGTAAACAACGGCGGAAAAGACTATATACAGGTAACGGACAACGGACGCGGGATGACAGAGGCTGACGCCCTCCTCTCTGTGCAAAAACATACTACCAGCAAGATAAGCGATATCGAGGACCTGAACACAATAGCGACAATGGGCTTCAGAGGTGAAGCGCTTTCGAGCATATGTACGGTCAGCGCTTTTACAATGCTTACAAAAATGGAGGATGGTAATACAGGTACAAAACTCACATATTGTTTTGGAAAAGAACTTTCTTCAGAACCGGCAGCGTCGAACACAGGCACCCAGGTCATTGTTAAAAACCTTTTTCAAAATATGCCCGCGAGAAGAAAGTTTCTAAAAAGCAACCGGGCTGAGAACGCCAAAATTAAAGATGAAGTGCTAAAAAAAGCCCTGGGTTTTTCAGAAAGGGGTTTTGTGTATAAAGCTGATGACAGGATAGTCCTGAACCTTAAACCGGGAAAGAATATATCCGAAAGAGTGGAAGATATTTTCGGGAAAGACCTGAATGATAACCTTTTTGAAGTCTATCATGAGGATGAAAAATTTTCTCTTCGCGTTTTTATATCGAATCAAAAACACACATTGTCAAACCGTAATGGGCAGTTCGTTTTTATAAATAGAAGACCTGTCTTTGACCGGGCATTGCTCTATACGCTTAACAACCCTGCAAAAGGAATTGTACAGGCAGGGCGGTACATTTACGCTTTTGTGTTTATCGAGATCGACCCGTCGATAATCGATATAAATATTCATCCCGCAAAAAAAGAGATCAAAATCAAGACAGCGGAAAAAATTCGCTCGGTGCTGTTTTCCAATGTTGAGAGGCTTCTGCGCACACATTATTATCCGGCCCGTTTCGGCAGCCAGGAAACTTATACGGTGTCTTCGGAGTACGGTGAGGGTCAGCGGGTGTTTTCCGGGGGAACATCGATTTTAAGAGGGACGGAGTTATCCGAAAGTTTCGCCAGTGGGAGTCCTGATATTTTCACAGGCCCGGTCGTCAACGGCATTGAGTTCGATGATGTATCAGACGGGGCTGCTTTGGGACCTGCCGACAAGTTAGCCGATAATGAAAACCGCATTCCGGGCCCTGATAACATAATTCCCGACCTCGATAATTTGCTTTTTTTCCGGGGAGTGGTTTTTAACACGTACATCGTGTTTGAGGCCAGGGATTTTTTATTTATCGTAGACCAGCACGCTGCCCATGAAAGAGTGTTGTATGAAAAATTTAAAAGAGGAGCAAAAAATCTTGACGCTGTAAAAAACCTTTTGATCCCGATAAACTTTACGCCTCCCAGGGCAAAATACGCGGATTACCTCGACAGTATTGACGCGTTCCGCGGGGCCGGGCTGGAACTGGAACCTTTTGGTGATGAAAGCTTTAATATAACGACGGTCCCCGCTTTTGTGCCCGAGAAAGGGGAGGAAGAGGCCATATCCTATATTCTTGATGAGTTCAACAACGGGAAAATGACCCCTGACGCACGTGAAATAAAGGAAAGGTTTATAAAACTTGTTTCCTGCAGAAGCGCGGTAAAGGAAGGGGATGTGGTCAAAGAGCCCCAGGCCCGGGTGCTTCTAAGAGAACTGAACAATACACAAATTCCCGCGGTGTGCCCACACGGACGGCCGACCTTTATAAGAGTATCAAAAGAAAATGTTGAAAAGGTTTTTAAAAGGAGGTAGTCAATTGCTCGCCCGGAAAATTCTGGAGGAATGGCTAAACGATTATCTCGAGGTTGATAAGGTATCGGATTATCATCCGAATGGTCTTCAAATTGAGGGGAAAGACAGCGTGGGTAAAATTGTGACTGCTGTCAGTATTAATCTTGCGGTTGTAGAAGCTGCCGTGAAAAACAAAGCTGATGCCATCATTGTGCACCACGGTATGTTCTGGAAGAGCGACGAGACCGTGATAAGGGGATACAGGAAACACCGCATAAAAAAGATCATCGAGAATGATATCAGCCTCTTTGCCTATCATCTGCCCCTTGACCTGCATCCGGAAATAAGCAACAACCGGCTTATTTTAAAGGGGCTCGGGGTGGATGATATCGAGGAACCGGAAGATACAAAAATCCGTTATTCGTTCGGTTTAAAAGGTGTATTTCAAAGCCCTCCGTCGTTTGACGAGTTTGTTCACAGGGTGAATAACCTTTTTGGAACAGAGTCACGGGTTTTTCATTACGGCAGCGATAAGATCTCTTCTTTATATGTTGTAAGCGGGGCCGGAAGAAATATGATAGATCAGGTGTCCCGGCTGGGAGTTGACGCTTATCTGACAGGGGACGCGCAGGAAAACACGGAATATGTGGCAAAGGAGGAGCTTTTAAATTACATTTACGCGGGTCATTACAACACCGAAAAGCCCGGTATCAAAGAGCTTGGTGAACAAATAAAACGTAAGTTTCAACTCGATGTTCAGTTTATAGATATTTCCAACCCCCTGTAAAATTATTACAGACAGGCAGAATGATTTTATTGTATTTTTGAAAATCTGTTGGAATATAAAGGCTTTTTATATTAGACTTAGAGTAAGGCTTAATAAAGGAATTAAGATGAAGAAGGAGTACACACAGCGGCATCCAATCGTAAATGGTCTTTTTTACCCTGACAGTAAGGAAGAACTTGAAAATACTATACAGGGATATATCGAAAGGGTAGATAAAGATAAAGTATTAAAGGATGTAAATGAACAGACCGGGTTAACAGGCACCGGGAAAAGAACCCCGCTGGTGCTTATTGCTCCTCATGCCGGGTACATATTTTCAGGCAGGGTCCAGGCGTATTCCTATTGTCTTATCAAAGACCTCGATATACAAACCGCTGTTATCATCGGTCCGGCCCATCAGAAAAACTTCAAAGGTATATCAGTCAACCTTGATAACGCGTATAAAACCCCTGTCGGGCTCATCGAGGTAGATCTGGAATTATCAGAACAGCTTGTTTCACAGAGCAGTAAAATGTTACTGAACGAAGAAGCCCATCTTAGTGAGCATTCGATAGAAGTTCAGCTGCCGTTTCTCCAGATCATTCATCCGGATATTCAAATCGTACCGGTCCTCATCGGCGAGCAGAGCTGGGAAACCTCCGAAATATTGAAAAACGCGTTTATCTCTGTAATAAAAAAAACAGGTAAAAAATTCATAGTTATAGCGAGTACCGACCTTTCACACTACCATTCCCATGTCGAAGCTCAGACACTTGACAGGGTGCTGATAAATGATATAAAAAAAATGGACCCCCGGGCCTTTTACAAAAACATACAGGAGGACAACTCCGAGGCATGCGGTTTCGGTGGAATACTCACAGGGATGATGCTCGCTAATGAACTTGGTGAAGGGAAGTCTGCGGAATTATTATATATGGATTCAGGTGAAGTATCGGGAGACAGGAATAAAGTAGTCGGGTATCTGTCGGCAGCGATGTACTGACAGCCGGGCCGGCTTCTATTGAACCTTAACATACCAAGGGGAACCATGCTTACAAAAGAGGAAAAAGAATCGTTGCTGAAACTTGCGCGGGATACAATCGGCGCCAGGCTGGGAAAAAATAAACCTGCCGATTTTTCACCCGGGAGCTCCGTACTAACAGAGCCCAGAGGGGCCTTTGTAACACTTCACAAGCATGGCGCCTTGAAAGGATGCATCGGGTACGTTGAGGCTATAAAACCACTTTATCAAACGGTCCGTGAAATGGCTGTTGCAGCGGCTTTTCAGGACCCAAGGTTCGAGTCCGTAACCGGTGACGAGTTTGATCAAATTGAAATTGAAATCTCGGTGATGTCGCCGATTAAGAAAATATCAAATATTGATGAAATCGAAGTAGGAAAACACGGGCTGATCATGAAATCGGGATTGAACCAGGGACTGCTGCTTCCCCAGGTCGCGACAGAGCAGGGGTGGGACAAGGAAACGTTTCTGGAGCACACCTGTAACAAAGCAGGGCTTTACGGCGACTGCTGGAAAAAACCGGAAACAGAGATTTCTATTTTTTCTGCCGAAGTTTTTTCCGAGAAATAGGGGGTTATTAAAAAAAGTGGCCGCGATTGCTTAAAATTGCCGGATTTAAGGCTTATGTTCAAAGCTCCGTAAGGGCCTGCATGAATCTGTCAGGCGACTTTCCATCGAACTTATAAAAAATCCGTTTTAATGCATATTCGCGATGTTTACGGTATCTATCCGGGTGCTCAAAATTCGCTTGTACTGTGGTTAATATATTTCTTTCCCTTTCTATTATATCACCACACTGAAATATCCATATATGTTCCTCGGGAATGGATTCCTTTTGCTTTGGGCATAAAAAAATCATTGGCTTATCGAACGTAAGATACTCATGGGATACAGATGAAATATCCGTAATGAGCATATCGGAGACGGCCATAAAAGGAAGTATGCTGGCAGCTTTCGGGAAAATAACCGTGTTCCTCTCTTTTTTTAAATACGCCTTCAGTAGCTGCCAGGGCCTGTCCCGCAATATATTCGCGTGAGGTTTTACGATAAGATAATACTCTTTTAGGTCTCTCAAGAGCGGAATGATGTATTTTCTGAAGGAGGAGTATCTTTCCGGGTCATTCCATGTTGGCGCATAAAGAATTACTTTTTTATCTTTATTGAACCCGAGGTTTTTCCGGAAGGATTGAGTATCGAACTCCGAATGTAAGAACGCGTCGATTTTAGGATACCCTGTTATCTTTATTTTTTTTTCTTCAGCAAGATTTCTATTTATAATCTCCTCTTTCATGAGAGGCCCAGGTGCAATAATAAGATCGTAGTATTGGAGGGTTTTGTCGTAGTTATAGGGTTTATCTGAGGTACCGTGGAAGATCTGAACGTGTTTAAGTCCGGGAACTTTTCTGAAAAGTTCAATTGAAAAACCGGGATGAACAATTATTTCAAATGGTAAATTTCGAAAAGCACTTAAAAGCCGGTTTTCGTTTTTATAGTATAGAATGTCAAAGTTGACCGGCTTATGTTTTAAACATTTCTCTGTATTTTTAACTTGTGATATTATTGTACCTCCGGTTTTTTGAATTAAGGGCAGAATAATAGGAATGTAATGTAAAGAATGTTCAATAAAATAGCATATTTTCATGGAAAGCCTTAAAGCTTTTAAGGAATATATGGTACCGACTTTTCCCAACTCTACGCCGGTACAGAAAGTATTTCAAGAAAATTGATAATTAATTTCAATAGGATTATATTACAATTTATATTAATCAACGTCATCAGGATAATTTCACAGTATCCATTAAAACAGAAATAAAAGCACAGGCTGAGCTGTTTATGGGAAAAAAATGGCCGCTTATTAGCGTATGCATTTTGAGTTTTAACAGGATTGATTATTTAAAAAAAACTCTGGATTCATTCAGAGATGCGTGTACATATCCCAATCTTGAATATATCGCTGTTGACAACGGGTCTGTTCCTGAAGTTGCGGAGTATTTAAAATCACTATTATTCATTGATAAAAAGATTTTAAATAAAGAAAACATGGGTTTGGGATATGCCATGAATCAGGCTCGGCATGAGGCAGCCGGTGCATATTTTTTTAATCTGGAAAATGACTGGTTTTTCTTTTATAGATCTGACTGGATGGAAAAAGGCGTTTTGATGTTTGAAAAAGATGAGAGGGGAGAGCATGTACACAAAAAACCTGAAAATCTTCCACTGGGGCTTGTAAAGTATAAAGTAGGTGCCGGGGTTGGAAACTATACAAATAATCCGTCAGTAATGTCACGAAAAGCTTATGAAGTCGTGGGAGAGTTTGCCCAATTTGGAAGGGAATATAAATATGTTTCTGAAGACGTACACAGGACGGAGCCGCAATATATAAAAAGGTTTAAGAAAAAGTATTCCTGTGCCATGTCCAGGACACCCTGTGCTGTCCACATCGGAGGGTTTACAACAAATCCTAATTACAGAAGCAGGGGGAGAAGGAAATTTGAGGAACTTGACGATTTGCTGAAAAACCGCTGGAGAAAAGGAAAATGGAATATAACCTACAATTATATGAAACTTGGAAACAGGTGGAAGATAAGAAAGGCCTTAAGCCAGTATAAAGAGATTCCAGGAGAGAATTAAAATTGAAAGCGACTATAAATATAGTCATTGTAACTTACAACAATAAAGACCTTTTAGAAAGCTGTTTGAAATCAGTCGAAGAGTCTCTTGACCGGTCAGGGCTGAAAGGACAAATCACAGTTGTAGATAATGCTTCCAGTGACGGGACACCGGAACTAATAGGGAAAAGATTTCCCCATGTAAATCATGTAAAAAATAAGCAGAATCTCGGGTTCGCAAAGGCTCTTAATGTAGGTATTAAGAAGGGTATCGACTCAGATTATACACTGCTGCTGAATGATGATGTGGAGCTTTTCCCGCAGACCATTGCATCAATGGTTGATACTCTTAATAATTACCCTGTAGCTAAAGGAAGTCCGGCTTGTCTTGTATACCCTGACGGCAGACCTCAGCCCGTAAAACTGAAAATACTTGGTGCGGCAAAAAAAAGTTTTAAAGGTGTACAGATAATAAACTTTTCCGGGACGACTGCCTGCATGTATAGAACTGAAATATTCAATATAGTCGGGTTTTTCGATGAGTTCTACTTTTTTTATAATGAAGATCTTGATTTTTCTCTCAGGGCAAAACGGAAGGGAATGAAGTCCGTCTTCGACCCGGATATTAAGGTTATTCATCACAGGAAAAAGGGGAGAGTAAATGCGGTCAATGCGATAAAACCTTATTTTTATGCAACAGACTATTATTTTTACAGGAAAAATTTTGGTTTATTATTTTCAAGTGTCTATCTTCTGATGGCTTTTGTCCATATTTTGTTGTGGCGAAGGAGGTTCAGAAAGGAAAATGAAAGTGAAAAATTCCGTCTGGTGCAGGAAGGGATAGAGAAACTAAGGGAAACAAGAAAAAACTATAAAAAATTGCGAAATAAATCCGTTGTTTCATAAAAATAAAAAGTATGACTGAAGCAAGGTGGTGCCAGAGTATGAATACTAAACCTTAATTACCAATAATGTACTTCAAAACGGGACTGCCCCGGGGATACTATGAAAACCATTGTCCATGTCCTGCCCTACATGGCACAGGGGGGGACAGAGAAGCTGGTATTATCTCTTGTAAAAGGCTTTCACAGACAATACAATACCGTTGTTCTATCGCCTGATGGAGAACTCTTGCCTGAGTTCTTAAAATACGATATAACACACGTAAACTTTCCGCAAATTGGTTTTAATTTCATTAAGGGCGTTAGCACCTACATGAAACAACTGGAAGGGATTCAAAAAAAACAGAACATCGATTTAGTCCATGTTCACGCTGGTCACGAGTTTCTGCGGTTCAGCCGCAAAGTGCTGCCTGAGATTCCCCTGCTGTTCCATCTCCACGCGCATCAGGGCTCTCGGATTTCCAAGGTCATCAATTATCGGCTTTCTGCTGGGTTTGCGAAAAACAATGCCGACCTTCTCATCGCCATATCAGAAGAAGAAAAGAAAATCGTTGTACGGAATGGCTTTCCGGCAGAGAAGGTCCGTTTGGTGTATAACGGGTATGACAATGATGAAGGGGATGATACAGAATTAATCGCGAAAATTAAAAAAAAATACAACCTGGAACACTCACTGGTGATCGGTAATGTCGGACGGCTCAACAAGACTAAGAGGCTTGATTTACTCATTGATGTATTCAGAATTCTGGTTCAAAAAGATGAGCGTGATATCAGGTTGTTATTTATAGGTGACGGGCCTGATAGAAAACGACTTGAAAGGATGGTGATAAAAAGCGGTCTTGGGGATAAAGTCTATTTTGCGGGTTTTATACCGCGAGGTGATAGAGTTTTAAAAATATTTGATGTCTTTGTATTACCTACGACCTATGAAGGCTGCTCGTTCGTGCTTATTGAAGCATTGGCCAAGGGCCTCCCTATAATAACCACCGATATACCCTCCGTACGCTGGATGTTTGAAGATGGTAAGAGCGCGGTGCTTTTTGAGCAAAATAGTGTTAAAGATCTTTGTGAAAAATTAACGATGCTCATTAATGATAAAAAACTTCAGAAATTATTATCTGCGAGCGCCCTTAATAGCTTTTTGTCAAGATTCGATGCAGATGGAATGATACAGAATATTGATAAGGTATATTCAGAGTTAATAAAATAAGTCAGAGATATATATAATAAACAACAGCTGGACATTACAGATAGAGAAGCAAAACCTTTCAGTAAAATTTATAAAGAACATCATAATAAAAAAATTGTTGTATAGACTTAATACAAAAAGACTCATTAATAATGGCATTCGTGTAAATAAGAATAATATTACAACAATTAGCGGAAGGATTACTGCAGCTTTAAACAGCAAAGGGTCCTGTATGGTTGTATTTACGGGGGGGCCAGGTTGTGGAAAATCGACCCTCGCGCGTATTATTAAACAGAAAGGGTTCTTAAATATTCCCAAAAAGCAGATGGTTGTTATTGACGACTTGCGTGATCATGATAATAAGAAATACAACAGGAAAGATTTATCTTTTCTGATTGATACATTAAAGGACAAAGTATTATTATTATTTGATTATAAAGCAGCGCTGTATTTAAAAAAGGCAGATATCTGTATTCTTATCGTCATAAATGAGGAAGAAAGATTAAGCAATTTAAAAAAGAGATCGGCATGGGGATATAAAAGATATAAAAAACGTTTTTATCGAACTCCCCCGATTCCTTTCACTTATAAAAAAAGTGATATCTACGTTTGCTCGGGGAGTATTCTTGATATTTTCGGATTTGAAAATGAAATTATGTATTGATATTGATGACTACCATAGTTTTCCTAAATGGGACTGCTCCGATGTTCTTGTGAACCTGGTTTCAGAGTTTCCAAAGGTTAAGGTAACGCTCTTCGTAACTCCCTATATAAATAAAGTTCCGTTGACTGATTACCCTCAGGCATTAGATAGAATTAGAGACATGATACAAAATGAAAACATAGAAGTATTTCCGCATGGTTTAACACACAAATGGTTTCTAAAAGGGGAGTTCGGCGCCTGCCCCAGGGTTATAACGAAAAAAAAAATTAAAGCATCAATAGAATATTTAAAAAAAGCTGACATCCCTTTTAAAAACGGCTATAAATTTCCATGGCATATTTATAATAATTCTTCTTTAAATGTCCTTTCTGAACTTAATTATCTATTGTTTTCCAATAAGAAAGTTAAAACATTTCCGGATAAACGGGTGATAGTATGGAATGATTTAGAGAACCTAAATAAGAGGTATATTCAAACAGAGGATTATTTTTACGGGAAACCGCAGGTACCCCAAAAGAATGATATTGTGTACTACCATGCTCACGCTCAAAATTTCAATAAAAACGGTATTAGAGAATCATATAATAACTTTATAGGTGAGCTCTCCAGGCTGCGTGAGATCGGTGACATTGAATTTCTTTTTTGCTCCAAAATAGCGGATGAAAAATAACGATCTTGATGTTGCTATAAGTCATTTACAATTTTGTTGTTAAAATGGTACATATGGAACAATTTGAGCATAATGGGAAAAAAGAGTTGAAAAAGATAAAAAAAAAGATCAGGAGATTAGGATGGTTCCCTTCTTATCAGAGTTTTAGTGAGCTTGGTATTAAAGGGCGGAGGAATGATGGGCTCAGGTATAAATATTTGGACTTCTCCCTCTGCAAGGATAAAGTAGTCGCGGATTATGGGTGCAATTTAGGGCAGACTTCCGTAAAAGCGGCGCAGGCGGGTGCAAAAAATGTGATCGGTATGGATTCTCAGGAAGATACAATAAGTACCGCAATCCAAATCCGTAAATTGCTCAAGATAAATACAGTTGATTATCAGATCATTGATTTTAATGATTATGATTTCGATATAAAGATCAGAGAGCTTTTTAAGGTCGAGACCCCTGATATATCGTTTTTTTTATCGGTTTACAGGACTAAAGAGTTAAAAGATAGAGACGGTTTGTTTAAATTTATTATTGAATACACAAAGGAGATAATTTTTTTTGAAGGTCATTCGACCAGAAGCATAGACACAATCGAATATTATACCGAGCTTTTTTCAAAACATCAGCTGAATGCCGATTTTCTCGGCTACTGCCAGAAAGATACAAGACCATTATTTTTAATTAAACTATCGAAATAGACTATTACAATGAATGTCGGTTTTTTTATTGCAGATTCGTTTCACTATCTTCCCACGATACTGCCGCTTATACGTACAACGGGTGGTTCTATAATCACGTTTAAAAAAAAGTTATCTAAATATATTGGATCCGGTAAAAAAAACTTTACTGTGCTATACTATAAAAACTATAAATATTTAATAGAAGACTTCAATAATCTTTCTATTGATACATTGATCCATCCCAGTTTTTCTATAAATTATTTTAGAAAAATAGACGGTTTAAAACATGTTCAGATCTTTCATGGCACATCGGATAAACCTTTTAATTATCACAAAAGTTTAAGAAACTATGATCTAATTACTGTCCCAGGCCCCAGAATGAAGGAAGAAATCATAGAAAAAGAGCTTTCGGTGCCTGACAGAATAGCGGTTATCGGATATCCCAAGATAGATTCGTTTCTCCATTCGGATTTTGACAGAATGGCTTTTGGTCATAAGATAGGGATCGACACTTCAAAAAAGACAGTGCTCTTTTCCCCTACATGGGTCGATCCAAACAAATACTCTTCATTTCCAGGATATGGCATTCAAATATTAAGAAGCCTCAGGAACTATAACGTTATTGTCAAACCTCATGTCGATATTCTCAGGCAGAGGCCCTGGGAAATATTGAAAGCTTATATAATAAAAGGTAAAAATTGTTTTATATTTCCCAGAAGTATTGATATATTGCCTTTTATGGCCGTTTCCGATCTCATGATCACGGATATATCATCGGTATCACATGAATATTTACCCTTTGATAAGCCGATTGTTTTTATAAGTCCTAAACCGAAAGATAAAATTCCAAAAGAGCACAGGTGGATATGGCGCTGCGGAGACGTAATAGAGAATAAATGTGATATATTAGATGTTGTAAAGAAGAATCTGGACAATCCTGAAATGTCTAAAATAGAAAGGGAAAGCGCCTTAAAACAGATATTTTATGATTTTGATGGTAAATCCGCTGCAAGGTTTAAAGCTGCGCTGACTGACCTCATGGATAAAAAGGTAGAATGAATGAAAAAAAAGATCATCAATGAGGATATGAAATGGGCTCTCTCATTTTTAAAACCTTACATCTGGGGGTTGTTCGGGGTCCTGGTGTTGGGTTTCAGCCAAAATTATGCTTACACTCTTCTTCCAGGTGTTAGTACAAGGTTTCTTTTTGGGCTGATAAATCCTGAAAATATACAACTTCTATTTAAATATTTTTATTTTGCGATTGCCATTATTGTCCTGAAAGCCTTCTTAAGTTTTATAAGAAGATACGGTATGAGAATAATTGCACATTCAGCCAATAAAAGGGTCAGGGATACACTGTTCACTCACTTAATGGTGCTTGATATCGATTTTTTTACACAAAATAAAACGGGTGACATTCTGTCAATCGGGATTAACGATATTGAAAGGATAAGAATAGATTTATTTGGCGGCATAATCGGCTTTTTCAACAGCATCATTATGCTGATTATAATAACGGTGAGGCTTTCCCTTCTTAACTGGATGTTAACTCTCGTTTGTTTTGCTATCTTACCTTTTCTTTACCTGGTAATTACATTAATTGGCAACAAAATGCGGCTCGCGAGCAAAAAACTGCGCAGGAATCTTTCGGATCTTTCAACAAATATACATGAAACACTTACGGGCATTGAAGTAGTTAAAGCTTTCGCCCAGGAAGAATACGAAATTGAGAATTTTAAAATAAACACTAAAGGATATAAAAAAACATTCTTACATTTAGCCCGGCTTTCGGATATATTTGGTCCGTTAAATGAGGTAATAATTTACTTGTTTGTTATCGGTCTTGTCGGAATCGGCAGTCTTTTTATAGTCAGGGAAATGTGGAGTGCGCAAAAACTGGCTGAGTATCTGGTATTGCTCGGGATAATGGCAGTACCCGGTTTTAAAATACCAAGATATATTGCAAACTTCAAAATTGTATCTGCTCCAATAGAAAGGGTAACTTCGATACTTGCAAAAAAACCAAAAATAATCGAAGAAGAAAATCCAATAACAAGGGACATAAAAGGGAAGGTGGAATTTAGAAACGTTGATTTTTCCTACGAACCATCAAAAAAGATTTTGCACAATATCAGTTTTATTGTCGAAAAAGGGGAAATAGTTGCACTTGTTGGACCGTCAGGCGGAGGGAAAACCACCATAGCAAATCTAATCCCAAGGTTTTATGACTGCTCAAGTGGAAACATACTTGTTGATGATTTTTCCGTAAAAGACTACGCTCTTTATTCACTCAGGTCTCAAATTGGAATAGTATCACAGAATGTGATACTTTTTAACACAACAATCGCTGAAAACATAAAATACCCTAAAAAGGATGCGACCGATGAAGAAATCATTGAAGCCGCGAAGATGGCCTATGCATACGATTTTATTATGAATTTACCGGATCAATTCAACACTCAGGTTGGTGAAAAAGGCGTAAGACTATCTGGCGGCCAAAAGCAGCGTGTAGCAATCGCCCGCACAATTTTGATGAACCCACAAATATTAATACTGGATGAGGCCACGTCCGCGTTGGACTCTGAGTCCGAGCACTACATTCAGCTTGCGGTAAATAAGCTTATGGAAAACAGGACCACGATAACCATTGCTCACCGGCTTTCAACCATCGCGCACGCAAAAAAAATCCTTGTAATTGAAAAAGGTAAGATAGTTGAAGTTGGTAAACACGAAGATTTGTTGAACACATGTGAGCTGTACAAAAAGATCTACAATTTACAATATTTCCGGTAAAAATACGAAACTGTATGCGAACATCAATTCAGTAAGGTTATCAATAGCACAATACAGGGGGGAACTTTGAAAGCGATCATTCTTGCCGCAGGGATTGGGAGCCGATTGGGTAAGAAACTGCCAAAACCTTTGACCAAATTACCGTCGGGTTTAACTATCATTGAAAATCAAATCAAGCTGCTTAAAGAAAACAAAATAAATGAAATCATTGTTATTGTTGGTTTTAAAAAAGAAATACTCATGGAAGAATACCCCGATGTATTATACTGTTATAATCCGTTCTACCACATTACTAATACATCGCAGAGTTTAATAATGGGGCTTGAAAGCGTTGAGAAGGGTGACGTTTTATGGCTGAACGGTGATGTATATTTGGAAAGCGATGTTATCA
>DRHN01000099.1 GCA_011049595.1 Spirochaetota bacterium
TGCCCAGCGCCAGCGTTGTTCGCGTCCGGCGACCATATTGAATTCTTTTCTTCCACCCCTCATTTCCCCATCTTTACGAATTCTAACAGTCTCAGAAGCTATGCTACCATAAAGATGGGTTTTGGGCAATAACCGGATAGGCATACTTGTAACTATCCGAAAGTTCTTTTCAAGCTGTGACCGGTGAAACTCTTGACAGCATCGGGGATGAGAAGTACCTGGAGGCTCTCGTGAGCGGTGGAAGGACCGGGGGGCTGTTTGCTTTTTGATTATGTTCATGGCATCCACGCAGCTTATGTCCGGAAGCTGTATATCCATCAGGATGAGGTCGATTTTTTTTCCCTCCCCGGTGAACTTGATTGCGTTAACTGCCCTCGAAATGAAAGGGGATGAGGAAAAGTACCTGCGTATCGGGAGTGATGCTTATCAGTCAAAGCCGGTTGATAAAAAAATACAGGGACTGCTGAGCAGTGTTTTAACGAAGAAGAAAGATTTTTTGTAAGTAAATATTAAATTACTGTTTCAACAGCTCTTTTACTGTCTCAAGCACTTTTTTTATATCTATCGGTTTTGAGATGTAACCGTCAAAACCTTGAGCCAAATACTTCTCCTCATCCCCTTTCATTGCGTATGCTGTAAGCGCAATAATCGAAGCACCGCGCTCATCTTTCTTCTTTATCCTCTTCATCGCCTCTATACCGCTCATCTCAGGAAGCTGTATATCCATTAAAATAAGATCAAAATCCTTCTCCCCGGCGGCTTTGCTCCCGGCTTTGCCGGACGCAGCAGCATATACTGTGTACCCAGCATGCTCTAACACCGATGTTATTAATTTTAAATTATTTTCATTGTCTTCAACAACAAGTATGTTTCCTTGTCCTTTGAGACCCTCTTTGCCTCCCCGGGTTTTAACTTTCGTTTTACCGGCTTTTCCCTTGCCGTAAGCAATCATCCCCGGTAACACAACGATGAACCGGCTTCCCGCTCCCTTTTTGCTTTCTATAGTAATACTCCCTCCATGGGCTTCAACAAGACGCCTGGATATGGCAAGACCAAGACCGGTACCTTCCGGCTTGACCGTATCTGTTTGACCAACCTGCTCGAACGGGTCAAACACTTTTTCAAAATCTTCTTCAGCTATCCCTATCCCCTCATCCCACACTTCAATGACCGACCGGGAATCCTTTAAATATGCCTCTATTCCTATTCTTTTTCCAGGTTCGGTAAACTTGACTGCATTGGAAAGAAGATTGTAAATCACCTGTTTTATCCTTGTTTCATCCGCATTTATAACACCCAGATCGGGATCAACATTCACCTCCATCTGTATCTTTTTTTTATTCATCAGTGATTGAATGGTCGACGGCAGCCTCGAAAGCATGGCATCAAGGGCGAACGGCTTTTTTTCAATTTCGATTTTGCCCGCCTCAATCTTTGAAAGGTCCAGTATGTCATTTACCATTTCCAGCAGATGATCACTGCTGTTTTTTATATACTCTAAAAACTCAAGGTGCTGCTCACTAAGAATATCCGAATCCATCTCCATGATCTGGCTGAAGCCTAATATCGAGTTTAGAGGTGTCCTTAGTTCATGGCTCATGTTGGCAAGGAAACTGCTTTTTGCACGGTTGGCAGCATCGGCAGCCTCCTTTGCTTTTATCAGCTCCGTTTCCATTCGTTTGCGCTCGATGATCCTGCCCAGTCGGTCAGAAAGAGCGTTGATCAGGTTTCTTTCCTCCTTCAGGAAAGGCCCTTCATCGCTTTCCGGTTTTCCTTCCGTATAGCAGACCTCCAAAACGCCGGCCTGTTTTCCTGACACCATAATGGCACTAACCTGCTTCCATAAACTTTCCTTAAAATCAGCTGTGCTGTACTGTTCGTCTTCAATAATTAACCGGGCACAGGTTATTTCCGGATACTGCCAGGAACCTGGAATCAGTTCAACGGTGCCCTGAAGTAGCTCCCTCAAAGTTATGCCCGTCTTCTCAACAAGTTTAGATAGACCGTAGAGACAGTTGAGTTCCTTGACCCGCTCACCAAGAGCCTGCGTGCGCCGCCGCACTGTCTCTTCCATCAGCTTCCTTTCGGTGATATCCTGTACATGAGAGATGAAGTATAGAGGATTGTCCTGAGCGTCCAGGATAAGGGAGCTCGAAACTAACCCCCAGACTTGATGACCGTCTTTGTGGAAGTATCTTTTTTCAAAAGTGCTGCCGTCAATATGTTCATGTATTGATTTTTGGATAAAACCCGGGCTCTTATCCAGGTCATCAGGATGAGCGAGGTCATTCACATGCATTCTTTCAAGCTCTTCTTTGCTGTATCCAAAAATTCCGCACATTTGAATATTGACTTTAAATAGATGTCCGTTTAGATCAACCAGACACATTCCGATATTGGCCTTCTCGAAAGAAAGCCTGAATCTCTCCTCACTCTCCTCACTCTCCTCCAGGGCTTCCTTGCTTTGCTTCAATTCTCTGAATAGGAGATCATAGGGCTTTTGCAGTCTCGCTTCGACCAGGGCCTTGTAGATGAAATAAAAAGAAGCGATCTTTAAAAAATGCCCGGCCATGTTGGAAAAACCAGAGGCGGAGATGTAAAAGGTAAAAGACAATTCGGAGCCAATGGTCAGAGCGACCGAAGCTACCAGCATTCTGAGAATGCCCGGGTCAAACTCCCTGCGTCGTTTATATATCAGAAAAATAGAGCCAAGGAGGATCAAAGAAATCACGTACTCGCTGGTTTTTTTAAATGGAGTCAACCCGGCCCCTTCTACGAAACAAACAGGAAAAATCTCCCAATAGAAAATGGAACCGAGCAGGATTGCAGTGACCACGGCGTAACATGAAAATATAAAACCCGGTTTCACCCTGCTACGGAGAAGAAACGGGAAGGCAAGGAAAGTCAGGCTTTCAATATACCTTGGGATTATCCACAGCTGAGTCGGTAAATTGGCACCATAACCTGAAAACACACCCATTCCTTTGTAGCCCAGAGTGTGAAGCAGATCCATGATGCCGATAAAAAGATAGGCAATACCGATGAGTATAAATGAACTGTTTTCAAGAAATCGCCTTGAATTCCACGCAATCATGAATATCCCGAACGCCACGGCGATACTGAACATCTCTGCAAGCCCGTGAAAAAGCAGGTAACTGTAAAGACTCGTTAGGTAAAGCGCGAAAAAAATCAGGGTACCTGTCAGGAAAGACATTATAGCTTTAACATTGATTAGCGATTTTACTTTCATGTTTATATTTCCATGGGTTTTCCGGGAAAACCTAAACCTCTTCGCGTCTATCCGAACTTTAGTGACATCTGGTGTAGAAATTTTTCACTTTTTCAATAAGTTGTCGACAATAGTCCATGTTCTCGTACTTTTTTATATATGAAATTATAGATTGTAATTTATTAAAAAACAAATATTAATAATAAAAAGAGCTCATTGAGACAAACGCTTTATTTTAAAAATTATTTGCACCAGCATTAATGGTATCTTATAATTTGTACTGAAGTATTGTTTATAACTCATCAAATATTTGGTTCCACAAATTTTTTTCACGCGGTTCTTGAGCCCGAATTATTCAGGCAATGATAACGTTTATTATTTTTCCGGAGCGGTTAAAGTGAAAGATAAAAATAAAACAAAAGAGCAATTGATACGAGAAGTAAAAACAA
>DRHN01000100.1 GCA_011049595.1 Spirochaetota bacterium
GGCTTTGAGGCAATGGGTCTTCAGGTAATGCTATTTCAGCCCCCGTAAAATCGATATACCCGGCCTGCGCGAAATATACCGTTGATTCATCATAGTCCATAAATGTGTAATCAATTTCCCACTCATAATCTGTCACACTTCCTTCATATTATTCTCCTCCTCCTGTGACTGTCTGCTGTATAACATTGTTATTTACATGAGAATAATACAATTGCAATAAAAATTTAACAATAAGTAAAAGGTATGATTTTGTTTCGTATTTTTTAGCCATATGCACGCGTCAGGGAGGTAGTAAAAAAGTAGTAGAAAATAATATTCCTAATATTTTTTTCTTACTTCGGCCGTTGATATTGAAACAGCAGTTCGGCATTTACGGGACCGAAAATAAATTTGAATCTTCAAATTACTTGAACTATATTTTTTATAACAGGAGGAAAGTCACATGGAAAGAAAATCTGCATTTTCCAGAAGAAGAAAAATTGCTGTAATAGCCATCGCGGTATTCCTGATCTTGACGAGCAGCCCGGTCTGGGCCCAGGTCGGAAGGCCTTCGAAAATATTTTACGTAAACCTTTTTTCTGACCCGGTCGATGTCCGGCTGGGGGACGGTGAAAACTATGTTTTCGAGGGTGAGGCGCTGGAACCAAACAGTGTAACGTATTATGTAGAAACGACGGATTTCGGGGATTATACCCTTTACTTCAAGATGACCTCTGAAGATGAGTGGATTGAGTGGACAGATGACGATGGGTACCTGTATGATTGCCCCGTAAACCCGGGTGAACTGCACGCAATAATCATAGGTCCTGACGGTACTGTTGACTACTACAGCCTGACAGCGGATCGAAACCGGGGGGCCAAAATAAGTTTTATTAACGGGTCGGACGCTCAGCTCTCAAAAATGGAAGTGGGGGTTGAGTTTGATGACAACGATGTTGCTTATATTGAAGATTTCGATTCCATGGAAATCTCCAATTTTGTCTCAGCTTCTCCCGGTGTTTACAGTTTGTTCTGGCAGTTTCCAAGCCAGATGGTAAATGAAGAGCATTTTTTCTACCCGGACGATGGCGGAGACGATTACGAGCGGTTCGATTTTGATGAGGGCAGGTATTATATCTTTTTGGTGTACACCGTTTCGAGAAACGATTACGCGGTTCTCTATGACATAACGCCTGATTATTGATTTAAGAGTAGTATTTACATCTGACGGGGCAGTTTTTCACCGGCCTGATGGTACTTTTAACGGATAATTTGCCTTCTGAATCCCGCTCACAATTATTACCGTTATATGATATTTAGTCTTGAAATTTTATTAAAAAAAACCTAAAATTAAAACAGTGGTAATATTGTCTATACAGGATAAAGCAGATGTTTAGATTATTAATAATCGACGAAAAACAGGACTCATTTTCAAAAATATCGTCTTTAGTAAAGGGCTTGATACCGGAATGTAAGGTAAGCCATGCACTGTCCGGAATCGATGGAATTGAGGTAATAAAAAAATATCCGCCGGATATCATACTTCTGGATGCCGAATCGGGTAATGATGGTTTTGAAATTTGCAGAGAACTTAAATCCAAAGAATCAACGGGCCAAATACCTGTAGTGATGATGGTCCCCGCGTGCATGGATGAAGATATTCGAAAAGAAGGAATTAGCCTTGGTGTAGAATCCTTCCTGACCAAACCTGTAGATGAAGCAGAGATTACAGCACTTATCAAGCTGTTTATGCGTGTGAAAGAGGGCCGAAATGAGCTGATGGAAAAAGAGGACCAGCTTCGTCAGTCTCAAAAGATGGAGGCAATCGGAAAGCTCGCGGGAGGTATTGCCCACAACTTCAACAATCTGCTCACAGTCATCCTGGGTTATTCAGATATTTTGGTAATGAAGTCCAAAAAGGACAAGCATCTTCACAAATATATCGAACAGATCAGGGAGATCAAGAAATCCGCGGAAAAGGCTTCCGCTATCACGCAGCAGCTTCTCTCTTTCAGCCGCAAACAGGTGCTCCAGCTTAAGCGATTGAGTCTGAATAAATTGATAAACGGGATAGAGAACCTGTTCATAAGCCTGCTCGGGGATGATATGGTCCTCAAAACAGACTTTGAACCTGAACTGGGCCTGATACAGGCGGACCCGGACCAGATGGAACAGATCATTTTAAATTTGATTGTCTTTGCGCGGGACACGAAAGAGGAGACAGGTAAGCTCAACCTCAGGACCCAGAACATCTACCTGGACCCGAACGAACACGGGCAGGACAGTGATCTGCAGCCCGGGTATTATGTCCTGCTTACGGTTGAAAACGGCTGGCACAGCTCTGAGGCCCAACAGGATGATCAAAAGGGCGTGAGTTCGCAGGCGCCGAAGAAAGAACATCAAGATGAGCTGGGGCTTCCCACTATATCCGGGATGGTGAAGCAGAATAACGGGTTCATCAAGGCATACGGCGGGGCCGGGCAGGGGGCAATGTTCGAAGTGTACCTGCCCCGGATAGATGAGGTTTATGAAGTTCAGGGAGAAGGCACCGAGGAAAGCGAGCCGGAGCGCGGTAATGAGGTGGTCCTTCTGGTCGATGATGAGGATGTTGTCAGAAATACAGTGTACGCGATCCTGAATGATTCGGGCTATTCTGTTCTCCAGGCAAGAAATGTGGAGGAAGCTCTATTTATCAGCGAGAGCCAGCAGGACAATCCGATAAAGCTGCTTGTAACGGATATTGTCATGCCTGGAATGACAGGATACCAGCTTGCTGAAAAAATATTGATAAGGAGCCCTAAAATGAAGGTTCTATACATGTCAGGGTACCCGAATGACACGGTCGTGCAGCAGGGGATGATGGCGCGCGGGGTCCCTTTTATACAAAAACCGTTTACGCCGAACAACCTTGCCCATAAAGTCCGGGAAGTGCTTGACAATGTATAAACAGCCAGACTCATAAAGATGACTCTTAACGAAATATAAAACCGTTTTACAGCTTTATATCGTATTTTGTCTCCAGCTCATCAGCAGCGTCTTTTAATCCCAGCTCTTCAAGTGTGCGTCTCTTCGGGATCGATGTCACGGGGTCCCACCCGTGCAGGTCATAGTAGTGGTCGAACAGTTTGTCCAGTTCACCGGGATCCAGGGCTTTTCCATCAAGAGGGCCGCCTTTTCTTTTCTTAAAAAA
>DRHN01000101.1 GCA_011049595.1 Spirochaetota bacterium
AATGCTATTATCTGACTACCATACAACAGATAAATATATCAAGCAAGATATTTATGTGAATCATAATTTATTGGATGACTTATAATGCCATTTTCCTCAAAATTAAATATTCTCAAGTTATCTTTCATATAGCGCTGTTCAAAGAATTACGCGCAAGGAACAAAATTATGACTTAGTCCCTTATTTCCATTCAACCAGCTTGTCTCCGTTTTTATCTTTAAAATTTCCGGATATAATTAAAATCATTTTCCTTTCACACCATACATCAATATGCAACAATATGTCAAGAAAATTATTAAATTCCATGTTCTAAGTTTTTCTGAAAACGGCATTATAAGTCATCCAATAAATTAAGATTCACATAAATATCTTGCTTGATATATTTATCTGTTGTATGGTAGTCAGATAATAGCATTATAAGTTTATTATATGAAGCGTATGAAATACGGCTGAGAAAGGCAGTAGTTGCAGAGTACTTATAATCCACTCTAACGGCAGCAGATGCAAAGGCTTTGTTGTCCCTGCATTAAATAAGGCAGGACTATTAATTACAAAAGGAGGATATATTCAAATGAATAAAGAAAAGAGAAAGGAAATACTTAACCGCGGACTCCCAAATATAAAATGGGAAGGTGAGCCAATGCTCGGGGCATGGTATACAGAAGAAGAGATAGAGGCCGTTGTGAAAGCAATCCGCGATTCGATGGACTGGACCGTGGGTTTCGGTTTTTTCTGTGACGAGATTGTTGAATTTGAGGAACAATTCGCAAATTACTGCGGGACAAAATATGCCATATCTATTTCCTCTGCAGGCGCCGGGCTGGATATGGCAATGATGGCCTTGGATCTAGAACCTGACGATGAAATAATAAGTCCGGCGATAAACTTCTGGGCTGCTGATTATGCCATTTTAGGCCATTGCAAACTGATCTTCGCTGAGGTCGATCCTAAAACTCTCTGTCTCGATCCTGCCGATGTCGAAAGACGGATAACACCCAGGACCCGGGCAATCAACGTAACACACATGAACGGTCTGTCCGCACCCATGGATGAGCTTCTGGAAATCGCCCAAAAGCACCCGCACCCAAAATATGGGCCGCTTAAAGTTATCGGTGACGCAGCACGGGCCTGTGGCGGAGAATATAAGGGAACAAAGGTCGGTAAAAAGGGCTGGATGAATATATTCAGTTTTCATACAATGAAGCTAATGACAACCCTGGGGGAAGGAGGCATGATAACGACTGATGACCCCGTGCTTAACGAACGTCTGCGTGCAACACGGATGTGGGGAGCCAATACCGATCAATGGGGTGTTAATTATAAGATGACAAAAGTGCAGGCAGCGGCTGGACAGGTCCAGCTTCGAAGACTTGATGAGATGAACGCGGCTCGCTATAAAAAAGGACAACAGCGGTCCGAACTTTTAAATGATGTGAGTGAGCTTGCCCTTCCCTTCGAGCCTCCTGGATATAAGCACACCTACTATCTTTATACATGTATGGTGCCCCGTGAATGGGCTGGGAACAGGCGTGATCGGCTTGTTACAATGCTCCAAAAGGACTATAGGGTTGGTTGCGGTATTCTTAATCCGCCGACGTACCAGATGAGAACTTTTGTGCGCGAGCGTACACTGGGTCAGGATCTTCCGCTTTCGAATGAAATCGGAACCCGCATTTTTACCCCTTCCCTTCACCCGCTTATGTCTGACCGTGACAATGAATACATAGCTGCCTCGGTTTCTGATGCTGTTGAGCGGATCGCGCTGGAGAGTGCGGGGGAGCCTCAGGAAACGACTAAATATAAATATGATATTGCTCTTAAGGACACTCAGGAGCTTTTCAGTGACAGCCCAAAGACCAAAGAGAAATTATAAAAGGTCAGGTGTAGTATAATTATACTAGGAATAACTCAGGTTTTCCTCTTTTTATGACCGTGAGAATCCTTTTCTTTTTGGCCAATCATCCTCCTCATCTGTTAATAAGCAGCAAAGTTATTTTAAAAGATTTCAATTTGTGTTTAAGCAGTTGCTGGTTGGTGAATTATGGTCTTCCACTGAAATAAAAGAATCAAAATCAATTGTAACTTTTCTTACTTCCTATGCTCATTATTGTAATTGACATTTACCAATCCTAAAATTATTTTTATTGCACATGGTTAAATAATCAGGACTACAACATTTGCGGTAATAATAAATAATTCTAATGATATCTCTGACTGATAAAGATCACTCGAAGAAGGTTATTTTATCCAATATTCAAAGGTTTTCAACCCACGATGGTCCCGGCATCAGGACTGTGGCCTTTTTCAAGGGGTGTCCCCTGAGATGTCCCTGGTGCTGCAATCCTGAAACTCAAAATAAATCTAAAATAGTAATGCAGACAAAAATTGAGTGTCTCAAATGCAGAAAGTGTATATATGTGTGCCCAAAGGACGCATTACGCAAACAGAATAATGTAATTCTCGTTGATTCCCACAACTGCGATTTGTGCGGGAAATGTGTCGAAATTTGTCCGACTGCAAATATTCAAATCATTGGAAAAGAGTATACAGTAAAAGAATTAACAGATGAACTGCTGAAAGATAAAGTTTTTTATGACAGAACTGCTGGAGGAGTGACCTTTTCCGGGGGGGAGCCTACTTTACATACAGACTATTTAATTAAATTATCTAAAGTATTAAAAACCTATGGTCTGCATATTGCCATGGAAACTTGCGGTTACTTTAATTATCCGACGTTCATGGAGTTACTTCCTCTGCTTGATTTGATTCTATTTGATTTAAAAATAATTGATAATAATCTCCATGAAAGAAACACAGGGAAACCCAACGATATTATTTTTTCTAATTTAAAAAATATAGTAAATTCTAATAAAAAAGTAATAATCCGGTTTCCTGTAATACCCGGGTATACTGATAATATTGAGAATATAAACGGTATAATAGATACGATGCAGGATATTGGTCTAAAAAGGATAGATATTATTCCATATCATAGATTCAGTGAAGGTAAATATGAGCGTCTTGGAATACATTATGCTTTAAAGGGTATTATACCTTCTGTTGTTAATGATAAAGTAAAACATACAAAGAAATATTTTGAAAAAGCTGATATAATTGTCAGGATTGGTGGTTGATGCTTTAATACACACTTTTAGATCATGCTCAATATTATAAAACATGAAAATTGATAGGACCGGTAATTAGAAGAGGTTATTTTGTGTTAAGAGGGAAAAAATGAGGATAGCTGTAAAAGTCTATCAGGATGAGAATGGTACCTATTTCGCTGTATGCCCTGCTATCCCGGGTTGTTTTAGCAAGGGAAAATCAGAAAAAGAAGCGAGAGAAAACCTTAAATATGCAATCAAAGATAGTATAAAAGAACGCCTCGAAAAAAAACTCCCCCTGTGCATATGTGACCACGATTGCGTGTAGTTTAATGGTTATACACCATGCTCTACTCTATCGATGATGTCTTCTTGAATTTTTGAATCAAGCTCAACAAAGAAAGCACTATAACCTGCCACTCTTATAAGCAGGTCTTTATGTTCTTCAGGGTTTTTCTGTGCTTCTCTCAATTTCTCATTCAATACAATATTGAACTGTATCTGCATCCCTCCCAGATCAAAATATTCTCTTGCCAATCCTGCCAGGTTCTTGAAACCCCTTGTGTCTTTCTCGGCAATATTCGTCAAACCAGGAATATCTGTAGATGACATCTCTCCGAGTTTCGCTGATCTCATTGTTTCATCTTCACCGGCTGTCATTGTTTCCTCCGGCAGCATCGCCAGATTTCTATCTCTAACAGTCTTGCCTTTCCAGTATGATAAAATTTCTTTCAGTTTCTTTTTTGTTTCTGATGATACTTTAAAAACATCTCCGGGTCTCTTTTCAAGTTGATCAAGTTCATCTTCTATATATTCTACCGTGAATTCCGGAAAAACAGGAGTTGATCTTGGCTTGCTTGACTGATTACCTGCAATTAGTTCATGGTCTTTTATATAAACTGACCATTTCAAATCCAAATTTGGATAAATATGACGACGGCTAATAAAACCACTACTATGCTGGTATGTCAAGGAATAAAATCCGGTTTTCTAATTGGATTATTACCGATAAGGAAGATGCTGCAGAGTAATTACATGGCTTTTTGATTTGGGAAATTGAAAAATATACAGTATGTTCCTGTTTGCAATATTAAATTAAGGAAGGAAAAATGAATAAATTAAATCTCGGTTTAATTGGGGGTGGGTTTGCCGGTCAGGTACATTCCATAGCTTTTAGAATGATGAAAGGGTTTTTTGGTCAAAAAGTAAAAAATGTTTCATTAAAGGTACTTGTTACTCAGAATGAAAGTAAAGGGAGGAAGCTTGCTGAAAAATTTGGGATCGATGAGTGGATGGGTGACTGGCGAAAATTAATGAGTAAAGATAATATCCATGCGGTAATTATTGCAACTCCTAATTATAAACACAAGGATATGGTGCTTGAAGCGGTCGGTAAAGGGAAGCATGTCCTATGCGAAAAGCCTTTTGCTTTAAATGCCCAGGACGCAAAAGAAATGTATGATGCTGCTGAAAATGCAGGTTTGAAACATGGGGTTAATTTCAACTACAGAAAAACACCCGCAATTCTATTGATTAAAAAATGGATAGACGAAGGAAGATTGGGCAAAATATTTACCTTCAGAAGCTCGTATCTTCAGGACTGGGGAACGGATAAAGATGGACTTCTCAACTGGCGGTTTCAGAAGAAATACGCCGGTGCTGGAAGTTTGGGTGATTTAGGAGCTCATATTATTGACATGGCCCGGTTCCTGGTTGGAGAATTTTCCGATATAGCGGGGATTGCTTCAACCCGGATTAATAAAAGACCGGTAGGTGCTCTGGATTTCGGCGTGAGTGCTGAAAAAAACGATAAAATAATGGGGGATGTGGATGTTGATGATATTTGTGATGTATTGTTCACTTTTAAAAATGGCGCACAGGGGAGTCTTTCAAGCAGCCGTCTTGCAAAAGGTCGAAAAAATCATTTCGAGTTCGAAATATATGGGACTGGAGGGAGCATTTATTTTGATTGGGAGAGGAGAAATGAAGTGCTTCTTTATTCTCAAGAAAAACCCAATGATCAAAGTGGATTTTCAAAAGTTATTGTTGGGGCGACGGACCATCCCTATAGTGATGCTTTGTGGGCCATTCCCGGCCTGGGGATAGGATTTGCAGAGCCTTTTTCTATCCAGCTTTTTGAATTTATCGATGCCATATACAATGATAAAGATTTTTCACCAAGTTTTTATGATGGATGGAAAAATAACCAGGTTCTGGATGCTATTAATGTCTCAATTAAGGAAAGAAGATTCATTGCTGTTTTATAGTGCAATCTAATAATGTAAAGTTAATTGATTGTAAGAATGGTTACAACAAATCAGAACATAAGATGAATTTACAATTTGAATAATTATATGATATTCACTAATTCAGCGGGTATACTGGCGTTGTTAATCCTATCGTTGATTATTGTACCACACCGGTAGAATTAATACAAGTTTCAGGACAATATTATAGTTAATCCGAGAGAAAATAAAATCTTTAATGTGATGTCGCCCAAGACGGGTTTGTTAAAACAACAATAGGCAGGTCAATTTACTAAAAGATTGACCTAATAAAGTATATTCTCCCGTTTCTTTCTTTTTCAATTTTTCACGAATTTCTTCAAATTTTCTTATAGTATCTTGTGAGTATACCCTCTCACCACACTGTAAACAAACTTCAGTCTGTATTTTGATAATTGCAGTATTATTTCCACCTCGAAAAAGTTTTTCCACTTCCTTTACAATTACTTCGCCTCCACATACGGGGCATTTATTAAATGGGATCATCTTTTCTTCTTCTTTTCCTCCAATTAATCCATCTTTCTTGGTCTGGCCGATAAACAGTTATCGACCTGAGCTTCCGCATCAGCATGATCACTAATTCTGATTCGATTTTCTTTTATCGCCTCAATTATTTCAACGAGATTCATGTTTTAAATATAATGAAAACTACTATCTTTTTCTATTTGAATAAGTTAAATATAGGAAAATATGTTATAGTACTATTTTTCCCAATGGGCCCAGCGTGGCCAATTTTTCCAATAATTATTATATCTTGTGGGTAGAATCAGTATGATAATCATCAGCATAGTTATACTATTTTTATTCTTTATATCCTGTGCAATTACCAGTCTGCATTCTCCAAAACCAAATAAACCTGGCAAATTTAGTATTGGAGCACATGGTGGATATATATTATTCGTCGTTGATGGAGAATTTGAACCATATATGCCAATGGGGAATATTACATTACGGCTTGGAATATTTAAGGGCGGTGAATTAGGCCTTAATATTGGTATAATTGGGGGGGGTCTAGCTTTCAAATATGGCTTTATGGATTACGAAAAACCATTTCAATTATCTGTTATTGCAGGTGCTGGATTATATTACTGCAGATTCCATCTTGAAACTTGGCGTGCTCATTGACACTATCCACCACTAAAGACAGGCATAATTTTAAATACATCCCCCTTTGACACCGTGCATCCCTCATCCAGGGAAATCTTTTGTACAAAGATGTCGTTCACATACATGATATAGGGTGTTTTAATCTGTTTCTCCTGCAACAGATCACGAATCTCTTGAACAGCGGATGCCAGGTTCCGGGATACTCTGATGGAAATCCGTGTTTCACCTGAAAAGTATCCTGACAAACCACAGAGCTCGATGTAGACTTTTATCAAATCCTGCATATTATTCGAGCACCCTACCTACTCCATATATATCATCATTTTCATTTTTTCAATATTTGTATCCTTTGCCGTTTCCATGGCGTCCATTATTCTGGAAAGTTCAAAACGGTGCGATATCCAATCCTGTACATTGATTTTCCCCTTTGCGAGCAGTTCGATAACAGGTCGATAACTATTTGCATATCGATAGATACCGTTGATGGCGACCTCCTTTTTCAATATTTCATGATACGGAATATGTACGGTACTGTCCCCGATACCGACCAGAGCGATCCTTCCTCCCTTCTTTGCCGTAAGAATCGCCGCGGCTATACCCTGAGCCGAACCGGATGCCTCTATGACACAATCACAGAGTCTTCCGCCGGTAAGATCCTTGATTTTCTCGATCATATTGTCTTTATCTGCCTGTATGACACCGGTGGCCTGGAGTTTCTCTGCCATTTTTAACCGATAGTCGCTGATTTCCGCAATGAAGATTCCTGATGCTCCCGCTATCTTTGCAAGCTCAAGACAGGCGATGCCAATAGGGCCGGCTCCTATGATAAAAACAGTATCTCCCGGTCTGAGCCCGACTTTCAGAATGCTATTATGGGCCACAGAGAGGGGTTCCGCCAACGCGCCTTCAGTAAAACTTACAGTATCCGGCAGTTTATGTGTAAATCGAGGATCATGGGCAATATACTCTCTAAACGTACCGTGAAAGGGAGGAACACCTAAAAACTGTATATCATCACATAGGTTATATCTCCCCTCGAGGCAATGCTCGCAGGACCGGCAGGGTACACCAGGCTCAACAGAAACCCTATCGCCGGGTTTGAATTCTTTCACATTCTTTCCGACCTCACACACCACTCCGGAACTCTCATGCCCCAATACAAAGGGCTCTTTGACAATGTGATCGCCGATTCTCCCTTTATTATAGTAGTGGATGTCACTGCCGCAAATACCGACTTCCTTGATCTTGATCAATACCTGATCATCCCCACTGGGTGGGACAGGCATATCGGTAACATATATCTTACCAGGTTCTTTAAGGAATGCTGCCTTCATACCATCCTCGTGACATTGTCTGATTTGATGAACTCGTCCTGAACTTCTCGCACCAGCTCGACCCAGCGCATGAGCTTCTCCAGGTCTTTCTCAACACCCAGGAAAACGGACATACCGCTGGACCGGATGACATATCTGGTAATCTCACCTTTTCGACAATCCTCAACAATCTGCCGAATATAGGTTTTAGATTCTTCTTCACTGCATTCCTGAATATGATGCTGTGCAAACACCCTGAGCTCGAGTGTCTGTGGTGCACGCAACCCCTCGATACCTGCACCCTTGTACTCCATACTTACACCGAAATCAAAAAGAGTGATATCACTCAGCCTGTGAATTTCCGGAACATGTTTCGTAATATCACCGCAGGAATGCCAGTAGTAAATGCCATTATAAAAATCACAGAGCTCCTGTTCATAGGGTAGAAAATATTTGGAATAAAACTCCGGACTCATGATCGGTATATCGTCATTGAACAAATCTCCCCGTGCAATAGGCTCATCAAGGTATTCTGACCGCCACTGTACAAAATCCCTGGCGACATTCGTCACAAACCTCAGTATTCTGTGGGTGAGATCTTCATTCATATAGAGATCAACAGAGAATTCTTCAAATCCTCTTATGTAGAGCGCAACCCCCTGTGGACCTCGAAACCAGTGCGGAAAGATCACATTGAATTCCTCTCCCACCTGTTTTTTTACTTTCCCGTAAAATCCAATAACCATTTGAAGGTACTCGTTTTCCCTGAAGTTGATGGATTCAGGGAACTCGGTGTTCTCATCCACTATGGATTGGCGTGAGAAGGAGGGTTCCTCGCCATGATCCAGAAAGATTTCCTGCCCGAGTATTCCAGCTTCATGGGTAACACCGAAAGACACAGGGATATCTCTTGTCAGGGGAGTATCATCCTTGAAATCCTTGAATTTCCTCAACTTAATCTTTAAATAATATTCCAGGAAATAATCCGGATCAGTGAAATACCTGCTGAGATCCAACCCGAGAGCATTCTGCCAAATGGTATCAAGACACTCAGTCGTTACAGGCATGGGATTTGTGCTTTCTACCGAATAATTTGGTACGCCATGCCACTGTGTCTCTCCTCTTATGCCGCATTCATCAGACCTCCAAAGCGAAAGACGTCTTATATTTTCTTCGCTCTCACAGAGGATATTCAATTCATCAAGAAGTTTATTGATATCAGACATGTATACCCTGGGTCAGCTCGTTTTCGTTTCTGATGATTTTATTATATCAATCACCCAGCCAAGTCCCAGCTCCTTCAGTTTGGTTTCCGAGGGGTTTCCTGTGTCCGGATTCCACCCGTTGATGTTATAGTAGTGATCTCTGGCCTGCACAAACTCATCCCGATCAATGGTCCTACCCTTCGAGGGTCCATTGTCATCAAGGGGGTCCATGAATAGTCTCTCCGGGAGCATGTCATCCCTACGGCCAAACCCTTCGCGCTGATTGAAGGCTCTCACAAGATTTACGCGGCGTTCACCGAGGAGCATGAGCTCGTATAACGTGTACTGCCACCCCGTTGTTGCACGTACACATTCAACGAGATCCTGAAAATTATATATCGACCAGGTATTGAAACAGAAATTACAAACCGTAAAGGAATCCAGTGCACTGTAATATCGCTGTGAATAGGCAAACAGCTTCGCTTTTTCGAAGTTCAACTCCACCGGATCCACGGCGTCGTAGAAACCCATACCCTGCATGGTCTCCCCGATAGGATCGGTACCGATGCCAGAATCGTGGTCGCTTGAGACATGATCAGGTCCGAAGCCGTTACAGGCATACGCAAGCGCCAGTGATGCTTTTGTGCGCGGCATGTGGGCGGGAAACTCCTTGCCCTTTACAGTAACGGCTATTCTTTCCGCTTCGGCTCCGATTTTTCTGGCCATAAGGAAGGTTCCCTCTGCAAGCAGGTCGCCGAAACCCTCACGCTTCCCAACCATCTCGGTGAGTTTTATGAGTAATTCCCCGTCACCAAATTTCAAATCAATACCGCCGGTATCCTCACGCGAAAGTATTCCCCTTTCAAAGCATTCCATGGCAAACCCGATTGTGCCGCCCAGGGATATGGTATCTATTCCATATTTGCTCGCATACTCATTGGCCTTGCTGATTGCGTGAAGATCACTTATGAGAAGATTCGAACCGCACATCCCGATCGTTTCATATTCGGGCCCCCCGTATCTCTCGTCAATACTGTAGGGTTTCTCAATGCCAGGTTTCACATTTCGCTTGCAGCTCTGTACGCAGGCCCAACAGGTGCCCGGGTTTTTCATCATCTTTTTATAGTAGGTTTCACCTCTAAGATTGTCCTGCTCTTCGAAGGTGCCGGCTGTCCAGTTTTTTGTTGGTAGTCCCCCGGCCGGAGAGTTCCATTCGACGTTTAGTGTTGTACCGTGTTTTTTGAACAGGCTGAAAAATTCATCATTATTTACCTTGTCAACCGCTATCTTCGCCATATCCTGGATGGTCTCAAGGTCATGGAATTCGGGTTTCATGGTACCCCGAACTGCAACAGCTTTCAGGTTTTTAGAGCCCATGACGGCTCCCATACCGTTCCTTCCATTAAAATGCTTCAGCTCATTGACAATACCTGCATAACGAACGAGCTTTTCACCTGCAGGTCCGATGAGGGCTACCCTCACCTTGTTATCTCCAAGCTCTTTTCGGATGGCATCCTGCGCTTCGCCGGTAATCGTGCCCCAGATTGAGGATGCATCCCGCAATTCATACTCACCATTGTGTATCCAGACATACACCGGGTTCTTTGCCTTCCCCTTTATGACCAGTGCATCATAACCTGAAAATTTCAGCTCAGGTGCCCAATACCCTCCTGCCTCACTGCTTGCGATCGTCCCGGTGAGCGGGGATTTTGATGTTACACAGTGCCGGGCATTTCCGCTGATAGGCGCACCGGTCATCGAGGAGAGTGAAAAAACCAACAGGTTCTCAGGAGCATATGGATCCACAGCAGCATCCATATATTTCATCAGATAAAATGCTCCCATACAGGCTCCGCCAATATATTTTCGATAGAAAGCCTCTTCCGGCTCCTCAACGGTAAACTTTTCATCGGCGAGATCTATATGCAATATTTTTCCCCAGTAACCTTTCACTTTCACCCCCTACAGTTTTAATACCAAGAAATATCTATGAAATGGCCTTGCGAATCATTCAAAATATGGCAAGCAAAGATTGATGCATAGTTTCAATGAAATATATGAATAACCAGGATTACGATTATTTTACACAGTTTAAAAGGGTATCTTTTTAACGCGACGACGTTAGTAAGTACTTCCTCACATTATCAAAGTGTTTCTTCACACATTGAGCAACTTCCGTAAGATTATTCTCAAGACAATTCAGTATGGTATCGTGACTTTCAAAAAAGACCTCCTGAAGCTGGGAATAGGTCTTCTCATGAATAAAGGTCATATTCAAATGCAGGCTGAGTTGCCGATAGAGATTGTTTATGTAATTATTCTCTGCCAATTTACAGATCTCAGCGTGAAACTGTCTATCCAGTTCGATCGATTTTCTTCCCCTGATATGGGCGTCCCGTTCATTTTCAAGCCCTCTCATACTCTCCGTTATTTCATGCAGTCTCTCCAGCCTTGATTTATCGAAGTTCTGCCGGAATTTCGTTATGGCATGCAGTTCGAGAACTTCTCTCAGCTCATAGATTTCGATCACTTCCGATTTTGACGGAATCCTCAAGCTGCAGCAGCTGCGTGGTTTGATATCAACAATTCTTTCATACTGAAGCCGTTTGAGCGCCTCCCGTACAGGCATGGTGCTCACGCAGAGCTTTTCTGCAAGCT